>JAFLKA010000426.1 GCA_022712735.1 Marinosulfonomonas sp.
GGTGGGGCGCATTTGCTGGCCGAAGTGCAGGTCGAGGATGTTTACGAGGCCCGTGTTGCGGGCATGTGGCCAGCGGTGCGCGATGTGCTGCGGGTAGAACGGGATACGGTTGGGGCGGTGCGGCGTCTGGATTCTCCGGCCCAAGAACTACGGGTGCGCATTGGCAACCCAGAATCCATGGAGCGCGCGTTGGAACTGGCGCGCGGATTGGCCCAAGCGGTGACCACGCTGTCGGGTGTTGGATCGCAAGATCTGGAATTTAGCGCCAATGGCGATGTGATCACCATGGTGCTGTCCGATGCTGAAAAACTGGTCAGTGACGAGCTGACCATCGCACGGTCGCTGGAAATCATCCGCCGCCGTGTGGACGAGGTCGGCACACGCGAGCCGACCATTCAGCGCCAAGGCACCAACCGGATTCTGATTCAGGTTCCGGGCCTAGGGTCGGCGCAGGAATTGAAGGATTTGCTGGGCTCGACCGCCAAGCTGGCGTTCAAGCCCGTGGTCGGCCAAACCAGCGATCCCGATGCCAACCCCGGCGCGCGCAATGAATTGCTGCCATCGCTGGATCGGGAAGGCGTGTATTATATCGTCGAGGAACTGCCCGTTGTCACCGGCGAGGAACTGGTCGATGCGCAGCCGACGTTCGATCAGAACGGCCGCCCTGCGGTGAACTTCCGCTTTAACCCTGCGGGCGGGCGCAAATTCGGCAACTACACGGCGGAAAATATCGGTTCCCCCTTTGCGATTGTGCTGGATGACGAAGTGATATCGGCCCCGACGATCCAGAGCCACATTTCGGGTGGCTCCGGCATTATCACCGGCAATTTCACCGTTGAGGAATCGACCAAGCTGGCGATTTTACTGCGGGCGGGGGCATTGCCCGCCAAGATGAATTTCCTAGAGGAACGCACCATCGGGCCGGAACTGGGCCAAGACAGTATTGACGCGGGTAAGATCGCGGCGATTGTGGCGTCGATCGGGGTGTTGGTGTTTATGATGCTGTCTTACGGTCTGTTCGGAGTGTTTGCCAATATTGCGCTGATCATCAATGTCGGGCTGATCTTTGGCCTGCTGTCGATGATCGGGGCCACGCTAACCTTGCCCGGGATTGCGGGGATCGTGTTGACCGTCGGGATGGCGGTGGATGCCAACGTGCTGATTTTCGAGCGAATACGCGAGGAACTGAAATCGGCGAAAGGGCCGGCGCGGGCGATTGAACTGGGGTATGAGAAGGCGCTTTCGGCCATTCTGGACGCCAACATCACCACGTTTATCACGGCGGTCATTCTGTTCGTCATGGGCTCTGGCCCCGTGCGCGGCTTTGCCATCACGCTGGGCCTTGGCATCATGACCTCGGTATTCACCGCAATTTTTGTAACACGGCTGATCATCATCATCTGGTTCGAGACCCGCCGCCCCAAAACGATAGAGGTATAAGACCATGAGATTACGACTTGTACCCAAAGATACCAAATGGGATTTTTTCAAAACATCGACCCTGACGATGGGTTTTTCTGCGCTGTTGATGGTGGCATCCCTGGTGCTGTTTTTCATGCAAGGGCTGAACTACGGCATTGATTTCAAAGGCGGCACAACGATCCGCACGGATTCAGCCATAACTGTGGATGTCGGTGCTTACCGCGATGCGATTGCGCCGCTGGGCCTTGGCGATGTGTCAATCACCGAGGTGTTCGATCCCACCGACCCCGATTTGCACGTAACGCAAATCCGTATCGAGGCCCAAGAGGGCGATGAGGCGGTGACCACCAGCACCATCGCCGATATCAAACGCGTCTTGCAGGCTTACGAGCCGTCGATCACATTTGCGGCTGTCGAATCCGTTGGCCCCAAAGTGTCGGGCGAACTGGTCTGGACGGCGGTCGAGGCGGTGATTGCGGCGATTATGGCGGTGCTGTTTTACATCTGGCTGCGGTTTGAGTGGCAGTTTTCTGTTGGGGCTGTGGCGGCCTTGGTGCATGATATTGTGCTGACCATCGGCATCTTTTCACTGGTGCAGATCAAGTTCGATTTGGCGATCATTGCGGCCCTTTTGACCATCGTTGGCTATTCATTGAACGATACCGTGGTGGTGTTTGACCGCGTGCGCGAGAACCTGCGCAAGTTCAAGAAACTGTCGTTAAAGGACGTGTTGAACCTGTCGATCAATGAAACCCTGTCGCGCACGGTGATGACATCCGTCACCACATTAATCGCGCTGGTGTCGCTGTTTGTGCTGGGCGGCGACGTGATCCGCGGGTTCGTTTTTGCGATGATCTGGGGCGTGATTGTCGGGACGTATAGTTCTGTGTTTATCGCATCCGCCATCCTGCTGCGCCTTGGCGTCAAACGCGACTGGTCCAAACAAAACCCCGAAGCAGGCGGGCAATTCGCGGATATCGACGCCTAGATGGACATCTTCGCGGGCGTTATCGCAAGCGAAGGGTTCTGGCTGTTGGTAGCAGCTGCGACGGTCGCAGGGCTGGTGCGCGGATTTTCCGGATTTGGCACGGCGATGGTGTATCTGCCGGTGGCGGGTCAAATCCTGACCCCGTTCGAGGCGCTGACCACCCTGTTGATCATGGACCTGATTGGCCCGCTGCCAAACATACCGCGCGCTATTCGCACAGGCCATCCGGCGGATATTATGCGCTTGTCGCTGGGCACGCTGGTGGCCTTGCCGTTGGGGGTGCTGGTGCTGGGTCTGATCGCACCCGAGATGTTTCGCTATGGCGTGTCGCTGGTTTCGATCCTGTTGCTGGTGCTGCTGATTGGCGGGTTTCGCTATCAGGGGGCGCTAAAGCCACCGATGGTCTATGGCGCGGGCGGGTTAGGCGGGTTCCTCGCCGGAAGTGTCGGATTGCCGGGGCCGCCGGTGATTATGCTCTATATGGCCAGTCCGCACCCGTCCGCCGTGATCCGTGCCAATATCATGGTTTATCTGCTGCTGTGTGATCTGATGATGATCGGGGTGCTGCATTTGAACGGCTATCTGGTGGGTTCGGCTGTGGTTTTAGGTGCATTGCTGACGCTGCCATATCTGGCGGCAAATGTGTTGGGGGGCTGGTTGTTTCGCCCCGGGTATGAACGGATATACCGCGCGGTTGCCTATTTCATTATCGCGGCATCGGCGCTAAACGGGTTGCCATTGTTTGATTAGGATAAGCGGATGCAATTCACCGAGGTCGAATTCAAAGATACCATGCCGATTGACGGGTATGGCCCGGGTTTTTTCCGTATCGGCGGGAAGGTGTTCGAGGGGGCAGTGCTGGTATTGCCAAATTCTGTCACCGCGTGGGGCGGCTACGGGGATGCAGGCGTGCTGTTGGAACTAAAGGTCGATGTGCTGTTTATCGGCACAGGGTCCGAGACCACGCATATCCCAAAACCCTTGCGAGAAGCCTTGGAGGCCGCCGGTATCGGGGTCGACCCGATGGCCAGTCCTGCGGCGTGCCGGACCTATAATGTGGTGCTGGCTGAAGGGCGGCGCATTGCGGCGGCTTTATTGCCGGTTTGAGGCGTTGGGTGAAGAGATTCTATGCGCTCCGCGCGGGGGATATTTAGGGAACGAAAATGGGGCGGATTTGTCGCTTTTCTGGAGCGACGCATTGGGATATGCCGGTGATATGGAATTGATGAAAGTTACCAATCTGGCAATCACGCGCGGCGGTGTTGCTGTGCTTGATCGGGTGGATTTCACGCTGGTGGCGGGGCAGGTTTTACTGCTGCGCGGGCCAAACGGGATTGGCAAGACCACGTTGTTGCGCACCTTGGCGGGGTTGCAGCCGGCCCTTGAGGGCGAGGTGGTGGCAGCCCCTGATGCGATCACCTACGGGGCGCATGCGGACGGGTTGAAATCGACCTTGACGGTGACCGAGAATTTGAAGTTCTGGGCGCAAGTGTATGGTGTGGCTGATATCGCTCCGGCGCTTGCGGCGTTTAATCTTGAGGATTTGGCAAGCCGTGCCGCACATAACCTGTCTGCGGGGCAAAAACGCCGTCTGGGATTGGCGCGTCTTCTGGTGACGGGGCGCAAAATCTGGGCGTTGGACGAGCCAACGGTTTCGCTGGATGTGGCCAGTGTAGCGCTGTTTGCCGATGCGGTTCGGGCGCATTGTGAAGGCGGGGGGGCAGCACTGATTGCCACCCATATTGATCTGGGGATCAAGGCCGATGTGCTGGACCTGACCGGCAATAAGGCCCGGCCGCGTGATCTGGCCGGGTTCGATGAGGCGTTTGAATGATTGCGATTCTGGTCCGGGATATGCGTCTGGCGATGCGGGCAGGGGGCGGCTTTGGTCTGGGCCTTGCGTTCTTCCTGATCGTGGTGGTGTTGGTGCCGTTTGGGGTTGGGCCGCAAAGTGCGCTGCTGGCTAAAATCGCGCCGGGTATTCTGTGGGTCGGAGCGTTGCTGGCGTGTCTTTTGTCACTGGACCGCATTTTTGCGCTGGATTTCGAGGATGGGTCGCTTGATCTGTTGGCAACAGCACCCGTGCCGCTGGAGGGTGTGGTGGCGATGAAGGCCTTGGCCCATTGGCTGACCACCGGATTGCCGCTGACCATTGCAGCGCCGTTTTTAGGTGTGCTTTTGAACATGCCAACGGCCGGTTTTGGCTGGCTGGTGGCGACATTGGCAATTGGCACACCGGCGCTGTCGTTCATCGGCGCATTCGGTGCGGCGTTGACTGTGGGACTGAAGCGCGGCGGGCTGTTGCTGTCATTGCTGGTGCTGCCGCTATACGTGCCAACGCTGATTTTCGGGGCAGAAGCCCTGCGCCGCGGGGCACAAGGGTTCGACAACACAACACCGCTTTTAATGCTGGCCGGAATCACCGCCGGTGTGGTCGCGCTGCTTCCATTTGTAGCGGCTGCAACCATACGCAGCAATTTGCGTTAAGCCCCGCAACGGGGTATTCGTAGCCGTGAAATTTAATGTATAAGGTCACCCGATGTCGCTCTGGGAATACGCCAATCCAAAATTATTCATGCAAACGTCAGGGAAATTCCTGCCGTGGTTTGCGGGCCTGTCGGTGATCACATTGGTGACGGGCATGTTCTGGGGTTATTTCCTGACGCCCGAGGCTGAAAATTTTGGCTCTTCGGTGAAAATTATCTATATCCATGTGCCCGCTGCCCTGATGGCGATCAACGCCTGGATGATGATGCTGGTCACATCATTGGTCTGGCTGATCCGCCGCCACCATGTTTCGGCACTGGCGGCCAAGGCCGCAGCACCTATTGGCATGACCATGACGCTGATCGCGCTGTTTACCGGTGCGATTTGGGGCCAGCCAATGTGGGGCACCTATTGGGCGTGGGACCCGCGGCTGACATCGTTCCTGATCCTGTTTTTGTTCTATCTGGGCTACATCGCCCTGTGGGAAGCGATTGATGATCCTGACACGGCCGCCGATCTGACCTCGGTTTTGTGTCTTGTCGGGTCGGTCTTTGCCCTGCTTAGCCGCTATGCAGTGAATTTCTGGAGCCAAGGGCTGCATCAGGCTGCATCGCTGTCGATTGACAAGGAAGAGCATGTTGCAGATGTATTTTACTGGCCGCTCATCCTGTGCATTGCCGGATTTGTTTTATTGTTCGTCGCGCTGGTGCTGATGCGCACCCGCACAGAAATTCGTAGCCGCCGGATGAAGGCGCTGATCGCACGGGAGCGGGTGGCATGATACCTGATCTGGGAAAATACCAAACCGAAGTTCTGGCCTCTTATGCGGTGACGCTGGGCCTGCTATTGGGTCTGTTGGCTATGAGCTGGATCAAGGGGCGGCGCGTTGCAAAGGCACTGCGCGAGGTCGAGGAACGGCGGGCGAAAAATGTCTGAAGAAATGCCTAAGAAAAAGAAGCTGAATATATTGGCGATCCTGCCGATTGTAATTTTTGCGGCACTGATCGGCGCGTTGTTATTGCCCAATTTGATGAGCAGTATGAATGGCAATAATCCCAGTGATCTGCCATCTACCCGCATTGGCAGCCCCGCACCGAGCATTTTCATTAGCGAAGATCAGGACCCTGCAACCGGTTTCACCGACGAGACCCTGCGCGAGCCCGGCGTAAAGCTGGTGAATTTCTGGGCCAGCTGGTGTCCACCGTGTCGGGCC
>JAFLKA010000510.1 GCA_022712735.1 Marinosulfonomonas sp.
CCTTCGCGTTGCAGCTTCTTCTTCAGGGCACGAAGCGCCTGATCGACATTGTTATCACGAACACTTACCTGCATGTGGTTACACCACCTTCCTAGGTTAGATTTGCAAAAAGTTGCAGGAACTGGCCCTATAGCAAGGCAAAGCTGCCCTGTCCACTACGGAGATTCGGATATGACCCAGACACAACCCCCTAGGGACGCCCTTTTGGACGCGATCCTGCCGCATGTGACCTTTGATGGCTGGAGTGATGCCAGTTTCCAGATGGCGGTTGCGGATGTGGGGATTGATCCGGTGGTAGCGCACGCCGTGTGCCCGCGCGGGGCGGTCGATTTGGCGGTGGCGTTTCACCAGCGCGGCGACGCGTTGATGCTGGAACGCTTTGCGGCGGCGGACCTGAGCGAGATGCGATACCGTGACAAGATTTCGGCGTTGGTGCGGATGCGGATCGAGGTGGTCGAGGACCGTGAAGTGGTGCGCAAGGCGTCGGCGCTGTTTGCCTTGCCAAAATATGCGGCGGACGGGGCCAAGCTGATTTGGGAGACGTGCGATGCGATCTGGAACGCGCTGGGCGACACATCGGATGACATCAACTGGTATACGAAAAGGGCTACGTTATCAGGCGTTTATGGATCGTGCGTGCTGTTTTGGCTGGGGGATGAAAGTGAGGGAAACGCCGATACCTGGGAGTTTCTGGAGCGCCGGATCGAGAACGTGATGCAGATTGAAAAGCTCAAGGCAGGGGTGCGCGGGAACCCGTTGCTGAAGGGATTGTTCGCTGGTCCGTTGTGGGCGATGGGGCATGTGAAAGCGCCAAAATCTGCGCCGATGCAGGATGTGCCAGGGCGCTGGGACGGTGATGAGGATCAGGCAAAATGAGCGTGCCAAAAGGAATGCGGGCGGTGGAAATTACGCAGGCGGGTGGGCCGGAGGTGTTGCAGATTTGTGAGCGCCCCGTGCCTGTGCCCGCCTATGGCGAAATTCTGATACGGCTGGAGTATGCGGGGGTAAACCGGCCTGATGCGTTGCAGCGGGCGGGGGCATATGCGCCGCCGCCGACTGCCAGTGATTTGCCGGGGCTTGAGGGGGCGGGCGCGGTTGTGGCCTTGGGTGCGGGCGTCACTGAATGGGCGTTAAGCGATTCGGTTTGTGCGTTGTTGCCGGGTGGTGGGTATGCTGAATATGTCAGCTGTGCTGCAAAACATGCGCTGCCAATTCCAACAGGAATGACAATGAAATCAGCGGCGTGCCTGCCCGAGACATTCTTTACGGTTTGGTCGAATGTGTTCATGCGTGGCGGGCTAAAAGCGGGCGAGCGGTTCTTGGTGCATGGGGGCAGCAGCGGCATCGGGACGACGGCGATCCAACTGGCAAGCGCCTTTGGCGCACGGGTGTTTACCACGGCGGGATCGGATGAAAAATGTGAAGTTTGTCAGGCACTTGGGGCGGAACGGGCGATCAATTACCGCGATGAGGATTTCGTTGCTGTGCTGCGCGAAGTGGGTGGTGCGAACCTGATTTTGGATATGGTCGGGGGCGATTACATTGGCCGCAATATCAAGGCGCTGGCGGACGACGGGCGGCTGGTGCAGATCGCGTTTTTGACCGGACCGAAGGTGGAATTAAACTTTGCCCAGATCATGATGCGCCGACTGACGGTGACCGGCAGCACGTTGCGTCCGCAAAGCGATCTGGCCAAGGCGCGGATTGCGGATCAGCTGCGCGAACAGGTGTGGCCGTTGCTGAACACGGGGCAAATTGCGCCGGTGATGGACAGCGAATTTGCGTTGGCGGATGCGGCGGCGGCCCATGCGCGGATCGAGGATGGCGGGCACATCGGCAAGATCGTTTTGAAGGTGCGTTAACTAAATGGTTCTGCGCCGGATTTTCGGTATATGAAAACCATATGAATTCCATATGATTCGCATATGAGCTTTTCGGGGTGGGGGGCGTTAAGGTTTGAACGCAGCTTCCATCTCGCGGCGCAGTTTGGTGGCGTTGCAGGTGATGTCCACGGCCACATCATCCCACGTTAGAATGCTGCCTTTGGCGACGGGACGCGTCACTTTGATGCCGCCCGCCAGACCGATTGGCAATGCGCCGATGCGCAGGCTGTCGGCGGCGGGCATCAGCTTGCCCTAGACGGTGTAGCCGCCTTCGCCATCTTGCATATCGCCGACCACCAGATCACGTTAGGCACAGGCCACCGCGTCGGCGTTAAAGGCGCGGGATTGGAGGAGGCTGTGGAGGTTCATGGGGTGGCCTTATCTTGTAGGGCGAATGGGGCGGGCAATTTGCCCGCCCCTCTTGCTACTCAGGCCTAAGAGCCTCTTCGAGATTACACGCGGCAATCCCAGAGAAACGTTTGCCAGTATTGACTTCAGAAACACGCCCTTGGTTCATTCCACCAAGGTGGGATGCAATTTGGGCGTGGTTCATATCAGTCTCTTTTAGTAAGGCCTTGATCTTTGCAGCGGTAGCTGCATTCAGTTTCGGTGAAGGTTCTTTCATCACCATCTCCTTTTTTTGCCGCATTGCAAAAAGAGAACTGCCGAACTAGTGTTTCATTACTGCGTTTGGAAAGAAACGCTTTGCTAGGTAGTTCTAACTTGAGCAACCAGCGGCGTAGCTGACCAAGTTTTTTGCACGAGGCTGTTAGCGCAGTCTCGTGCATGTAGCACCAGATGTTGGGTCACTTTTTTTCGAATCATCTACCAGTGCTATGGATCAGTATCTGACGTCGCTACGTCGAGGGCAAATTGTATAATCCTGTGGATAGATCGAACCGGCTATATGTGGTGTCCGTGCGCCCATAGGTGACTATATCTGCCATTAAGCGCCCTATTTTTTCTTGCGTAGCTATCTTATCGGATCAAACAAAGCATCCGTCATCGCACAATCCCTGACCACATCTGCCCCACAAACCCGTGGTTCCAGGTCTTTGGTCAGGCAAATCCGTGCCTCTTGTATCCGGCCCTGTTTGCAGGTGATCGTCACCATGTCCGCCGTAAAGTCAGGATTGGATTGCAGAAATGCGTCCTCAACCACTGAGGCGGGGAGTTTCACAGTGTGGTCCAGTTTGCGCAACACCGGTGGGCGCACCACGGCGTTATAGGCGTCACGGGCAGCGGTGAAATATTGTTGCGAGGTCAGGCCGGAGCAGCGCCCGTGTTTCTTCCATTGATGCCAGGCCAATCCGCCCGAGGCCATGATGTCGATCATCGCATTGGTTTCACCCCGTGAAGGCGGGCGCGCCGAGGTGTTGCAATAGCTGGGGTAGCCCTGTTCATACTGCGGCCAAAGCCCGTGCAGAATCCAGCCGTAATCGTGGCGTGCATCGCATTGGTCTGCACCTCGCGCATCGCCCTCAATTGCGCACCACGTTGGCGACCAGGATAGCGACAAAACGTAGTAGTCGAAGTCACCAGCCGGTTCACCATCGGCATAGGCGGACGGGGCGATTAGGGTTGCGGCAAACAGGATTGCCAAAATTGAACGCATTTACTCTTTCCTCTTTCACTCAAGCGCACTATATAGCGTTTAAGTTCCCCGACAATGTGAACCCGCTTCAAGATGAAGCTGCCCATTCAAGGGTGTAGGGAAGTTATGCTTTAGGAGATTTCAAGATGGCTAAACCGATCATGGCAAAAGCAACCGCCGTCTGGCTGGTGGACAACACAACGCTGACCTTCAAACAGGTCGCCGATTTTTGTGAATTTCATGAATTGGAAGTGCAGGGCATTGCCGATGGCGATGTTGCGGCAGGTGTGAAGGGGTTCGATCCGATCTCGAATAACCAGCTGACCCGTGACGAGATTGAGGCCGCCGAGAAAGACCCCAAGCACAGTCTGAAGCTGAAGTTTTATTCTGCCGCTGTGGGCGAGGAAAAACGCCGCGGGCCGCGTTATACGCCGCTCTCGAAACGTCAGGACCGGCCCGCGTCGATCCTGTGGTTGGTGAAGTTTCACCCTGAGTTGGCGGATGCGCAGATCAGCAAGCTGGTTGGCACCACCAAGCCGACCATTCAGGCATTGCGTGAACGCACCCACTGGAACATCGCCAACATTCAGCCGATTGATCCTGTGGCTCTGGGCCTTTGTAAGCAGGTTGAACTGGATGCCGCTGTGCAAAAGGCCAACCTGAAAAAGGCAAAAGAGGGTGGTGTGATGTCGGATGACGAACGCCGCAAGCTGGTGTCGACCGAGCAATCACTGGGTGGTGTGCCGGAAGAGCCCAAGATGCCAACGGCCATTGCAGGGCTTGAGACCTTTACGCTGTCGGATGATGTGGAAGAACCAGAGGAAAAACTGGTGGATGCCGACAGCCTGTTCAATCTGCCTGACGATAAAGACAAAGAAGAAGATGACGACGCAAAATAAGCGTCCGTAAATTCATCGCCGGATTGTGCCCCGTGGTTCTGCTGCGGGGCATTTTGTTTTGGGCTGTGCGGTCATGGCCTGACCCTAGAAACTTTTACGCGCTTTCAGGGCGGCGCTTATGGTGCCATCATCCAGATAATCCAGCTCGCCGCCAATTGGCACGCCTTGGGCCAATGTGGTGATGATAACACCACTGCCCTCCAGTTCGTCCGCGATATAATGCGCGGTGGTTTGGCCGTCGACTGTGGCGTTCAACGCGAGGATCACTTCGGTGATGTTTTCGGCAACCACTCGGGCGCGCAGTTTGGGAATTTGCAGATCGTCGGGGCCGACGGCATCCAGCGCCGACAAGGTGCCGCCCAACACATGATAGCGCCCCTTGAACACAGTGGTGCGTTCCATTGCCCACAGATCGGCCACATCCTCGACCACGCATAATTCGCCTGTGGCGCGTTTGTCGCTTTCGCAAATATCGCAGATGTCGGTGGTGCCGACATTGCCGCAGTTCAGACACTCGCGGGCTGATACGGCAACCTCGGACAGGACATCCGCCAGCGGAGTCATCAACAGCGCGCGTTTCTTGATCATATGCAGCACCGCACGACGGGCCGAGCGCGGGCCAAGGCCGGGCAGTTTTGCCATCAGCTCGATCAGGTTTTCAATGTCGCGTGTCGCGTTATTCATGATCTGCGCCCGCCTCTTCTCTTTTGTCTAAATATCCCGGCGCGGAGCGCATAGAATCTCTTTTTTGGCCTTGCCTAAAACGGCAGTTTCATATCGGCAGGCAGCCCCAGACCTTCGGTCAGCTTTGCCATTTCCCGTTGCGAGCGTTCAGCCGCTTTGGCTTGTGCATCCTTGATCGCGGCAAGTATCAGGTCCTCGACCACTTCCTTTTCATCCGGATGGAAAATCGACGGATCGATCTCGAGTGCGGTCAATTCGCCCTTGGCTGTGGCGGTTGCTTTGACCAGCCCGGCACCGGATTCGCCAACCACGGTGATGCTGTTCATTTCTTCTTGCAGCGCGCCCATTTTCTCCTGCATATCCTTGGCCGTTTGCATCATCTTGGCCATGTCGCCCATGCCTTTGAACATCTCGTGTCTCTCCTGTGTTGACGGG
>JAFLKA010000331.1 GCA_022712735.1 Marinosulfonomonas sp.
CCCGCGCGTTTATCCCATATGACACGCCCAAAAGGGGTGTCGCAATGTAGTTGCAAGGAGACGAGCGAATGAAAACGACATATTGGATTGCGGGTGTATTGGTTGCGGGTCTTGGGGCCGGTGTTGTTGGCATGGCGAGCGCCCATCAGGGCGGGCCGGGCCAGATCAGTTTCGAGACGCTGGATGCCAATGGTGATGGCAAGCTGACGCAGGCCGAACTGGAGGCCCAGAAAACGGCGCGGTTTACCGCAACCGACACCAATGGCGACGGGATGCTGTCCGCCGATGAAATGCTGGCGCAAGGCAAGGCGCGGATGGGCGATAGGATGGCCAAGCGGATGGAGCAACGGATCGGTAAAATGATCGAGCGGCGCGATGCCAATGGTGACGGAATGCTGAGCATCAGCGAAATGGAGGCCATGCCGAAAGGGGACCAGCTGTTCAAGCGGCTGGATGCGAATGGCGATGGTGCGATCACGGCTGAAGAGTATGCGGCGCGAAAAGGTGGGCCCGGAATGCGGCGTGGTGACAAACCAATGTCTGAGTGATCAATGTTGCGGCGGCTATGATATCGGTCGCCGCGATTGCCTTGCCCCGGTTTCGGGGATAGGCAGAATGGACCATGCCCATGCCCTTTGACGCCATGAATGATACCCCCGATGAAGCACTGCTGGTGCTTTATGCCAACGGGGATCAAGCAGCGGCAAAAGCGTTGATGATGCGGATGACGCCGCGGGTTCTGGGATATGCGGCACGGCTGCTGAATGACCGGACCGAGGCCGAGGATGTGGCGCAAGAGGCAATGCTGCGGTTGTGGAAAATCGCACCGGATTGGCGGCAGGGCGAGGCAAAGGTCACAACGTGGCTTTACCGCGTGGTGACAAACCTGTGCACCGATAGGCTGCGAAAACGGCGCGATGTGGCGCTTGATGCTGTGGCCGAACCTGACGACGGGCGGGCATCCGTGGCGCAAGGGATGATCGAGGCGGAGCGGGCGGCGGCATTGGCGGCAGCATTGGCCACATTGCCGGAACGCCAACGCCAAGCGGTGGTCTTGCGCCATCTTGAGGGGGCAACAAACCCCGAGATTGCGCAGGTATTGGAGATTAGCGTCGAGGCAGTCGAAAGCCTGACGGCACGAGGGAAACGCGCACTTGCATCGGCATTGGCCGATCAGCGACAAGAATTGGGGTATAGTGATGACTAAGAAAGACGAATTCGGGCTGGACGCCTATTTTGAAGCGGGCCGCAAGACGCCAGTGCTGCCGACGGCCGCGTTGCTGGGGCGGATCATGGCGGATGCCGAGGCGCAACTGGTTGGGCCTGATCTGTTAACGCCGCGCATCGGTTTCTTTGCCAGCCTGCGGGATGCGATCGGGGGCTGGCCGACGCTGGCGGGTCTGGCAACGGCCGGTGTGGCCGGCGTGTGGATCGGCTTTAGCCAACCTGCGGGGCTGGATCTGGTTGCCCAGCAGATATGGGGGGCTGATGACGCCACCTATCTGGTTGATCTGATGCCAGCCTTTGGCGATGATCTGGAAGAGGGATAAACGATGTCTGGTGATAACAAACAAAGGGTTGGCAGAATGCGGCGCGGGATGAAAATACTGCTGGCGGTATCACTGGGCCTGAACATGTTGGTGATCGGGGCTGTGGGCGGGATGATGTATCGCGGCGGTCCGTTGGCTGGTCCGCCCGGGGCGCGTGATACGGCGTATGGGCCGTATACCCGCGCCTTGAGCCACGAGGACCGCAAGGCGATTGGCCAGTCAATGCGTAGTGAATTGGGCGATTTCCGCCAGAACCTGCCCAGGGTGCGTGCCGCGTTTGCCGCGTTGCGCACGGCGCTAACGGCCGAGGTTTACGACAGTGATCTGGTACACCGGCTGGTTATGGAACAACAGGTGTCAGGATTGCATCGCCAACAAGTCGGGCAGCGGTTGTTGCTGGAACGTCTGGATGCGATGAGCGCTAAGGAACGGCGCGGGTTTGCCGAACGGTTGGGGCGCCGTGCGCTGCACTAGGTCCTGACCCTAAGCAGCGTTGCGACTAAAGATAACCTGATTGCGTCCGTCCGATTTGGCCAAATAAAGGGCATGATCGGCGCTTTCGATCAATTGATCGACAGTGCGCACTGCCCCGTGCAAGCCCCCCATCGACACCCCGATCGAGAGCGAGATATTAGCGCTGCCTTTGCCACCTGCAAGCGCGATAGGGCTGCTGTCAATCACATGGCACAGCCGTTCGGCGGTTTGGCGTGCATCGTCCAGCTGGGTGTCGGGCATGACCACCAGAAATTCCTCGCCACCAATGCGGGCAACCATATCGACACCGCGCAGGTTGTCTTTGATCCGGCTGGCAACGACCTGCAAAACCACGTCACCGGCGGCGTGGCCATAGGTATCATTAACCGATTTGAACCGGTCAAGGTCCAGCACCATAACCGCATAGGGCCGCCCCGTGGCTTTGGCACGCTCGGCTATGCGGGTCAGGTGCGGCATGGCATACCGGCGGTTATATAGGCCGGTCAGCGGGTCAATCACCGCCATGCGCAGCCCGTCCCGCACGGTTTCACGCAACCTGTCCGCCTGTCCTTTACGTTTGATCTGGGTTTTCAGGCGCAGGACCATTTCTTCGGGATCAAACCCCTCGAACATCAAATCATTGGCCCCAAGGTCAAGGGCCGTGGCCGATTTACTGTGCGCCCCCTTGGGGATCACCATTATGATGGCGCTGTGGCGGGTTTCGGGGCGGCTGCGCAATTCCGACATCAGGCGCAGCCCCTCATCGGGTTTGGCTAGATCACAAGCGATGACATAAACATCGGGGGTGTCTTTGGCCTCGGTTTGTGACAGCGCCTGTTCTTTGGGGGTCACAATCACCTTGTCGTTCAATGCCTTACCCAAGGCGGTTCTCCACGACATCGCCGTTTCCGGTTTAGCCGCGATCATGGCGATGGTCGAGGGCGGTGTGAAACTGGTGGCCTCTTCAGCAAACCCAAGTTCGCGGCAAGTGCTGTCGCGCAGGCGCAATTCCTCGTCCGTATCGCGGGCCCTCAGCAGACTGCGCACCCGTGCAAGCAGGGTCAACTCATCCAGCGGTTTGGTCATGAATTCATCCGCACCTGCGCGCAAAGCATTTATTTTCAATGTGTTGTCATTGTGCGCCGTCACCATGATAATGGGAATATGGGCAGTTAGCGGATCATCCTTCAGCCGCTTGCAAACAGAAACACCGTCCATATCGGGCATCAACAGGTCCAGCAGGATCAAATCCGGTGCA
>JAFLKA010000395.1 GCA_022712735.1 Marinosulfonomonas sp.
CGCGGCGGGGCTGTTGATTTGACCACATTCGTTTTTCTATCCGTCATGGGGGCAGCGCTGCTGCACGCCATCTGGAATGCGCTGATCAAAACCGGCGGCGACAAGCTGACGGGGATGCTGATCATGACCGTGGTGCAGGGCTTCATGGGGCTGGCGATTGCCACAACCCGCGCCATGCCACAGGGCGAGGTCTGGTTCTGGGTTATCGGATCGGGCCTGCTGCATTCAGCCTATAAATTCTTTCTGGCCTTTGCATACGAGCAGGGCGACCTGAGCCGCGTTTACCCGATTGCACGCGGGGCAGCCCCGATGATGGTGATGGTTGTCAGCATATTGTTCCTGACCGACGTGATCAGCGGATTTGAACAGATCGGCATTGCCCTGCTGGGGCTTGGCATCTTGTTGATGGCTCACGGGGTTTTCGCCAACGGCGAGTCCCGACGGCTGGTGCCGCTGGCGCTATGTTCGGCCATCGCCACCGCCGCCTATTCGCTGGTCGATGGCATGGGCGCGCGGGTGGCGGGGGATGCGGTTATGTTTGTGGCGTGGCTGTTTGTGTTTGACGCGCTCGGGTTTGTGCCCGTGGCTTACGGGTTGCGCGGGCGCACGGTTTTTATCGCCAAACCACGGGCCTGGGCTTTGGGCATGGCCGCTGCCGTGGCGTCATACGGGGCCTATGCTATTGCGGTCTGGGCGATGACGGTGGCACCGATTGCGCTGGTGGCGGCGTTGCGCGAAACGTCGATATTGTTTGCGGTGTTGATTGGCTGGGTGGTGTTTGGCGAGCGGATGAACAAGGGCAAGATCGCAGCCGTCGCATTGATCGTTGCGGGTGTAATTCTTACGCGTCTTTAGCGGGAATAATCTGTTGCAAGATGCCTGCGCTGATCAGGTAAATACTGGTCACAACCAGCCCCCAATGGGCCCAGCTTTCTGGATGGAAATCGACCCACGCGGCCCATCCGGCAAAGAATGTCCACCCCAGCGCCATCGGCAATGTAACGCTGCGCCAGCGTTCAGTGCGCACAGGGTGAACGAATTTTAGTGGGATGAACATGGTGATGGACAGGCCGACCACGAGGGCTAACATCAGCCAGTAATTTGGTTCTAGCGCGAACAGGACCAGCACAACCATATTCCAGCAACCGGGGAATCCTGAAAACGAATTATCCTTTGTTTTCATACGTGTATCTGCGAAATATAGGGCGCTGGCAAAGATGATTACGATGATCATTATCCAGCCGGTCCAGTTGGGTAAAAGCCCCGATTTGAACAGGGCAAATGCGGGGATAAACACATAGGTCAAATAATCGATAATCAGGTCCAGCAGCTCGCCGTCGATTTGCGGCGCATAGGTTTTTACATTGTATTTTCGCGCCAATGGCCCGTCGATCCCGTCGACGAAAAAGGCCACAACCAGCCAGAGGAACATCATATCCCATTTCTGATCCACAGCGGCCAGCATAGCCAACATGGCCAGAACCGCGCCGGTGGCGGTGAACAAATGAACTGATATGGCGCGCAATTGTGCTGTCATATCCCTGTCATGGACGAAAATTTGAGCGGGTGCAAACCCCTAACGGGGGTGGGTAATGAATTCCTTACCTTTGATTTTGATACTAAAACGGGGGCCAGGGTCGGGTAGGGGCGTGAACCTCGCGTTCTGATATAACCGCTGGGTGTGGTGATTATCGGGATGGCGAACGAATGGTGTGCGGTGTGGCGGTGCAGGCAGGTCCAGTTGTATGCGGATGGTATTCATTGCCGTTTTGATAGGGCCGCGCCCGAGATCAGAATGACCGCAATCCCGACGACTGAAAGGGTGTTTGTGGTTGTGCCCCACAACATAAAGGCCCAGAGGCTTGCGAAAATCAGAAACGAGTATTCGATTACCGCGACGTAAGATGGCGTGCCGATCCGGTAGGCTTGTGAAATGCAGCTTACCGCGATGACCGCACCGACCGCCTGAAACAGGGTCAACCAGAGGAAGCGGCCTGTTGGGGCTACCCAGCCCCGGGTTAAGAAGGTCTGGTCATCGGACGGGAAGACGGTGAAATAGATCAGCAGCACAAGGCTGATCAAGCCGATGGTCAGGAATATGCCAATGGTCAGGGTGATCGGGCTTTCCTTGGCGCAAGTGTGCGGTGTGAGCAACATCCCCAGCCCATAGAACACCCCTGCGGCCAGCGGCAATAGCGAGAGTTTGGACAGGGCTTGCAGGTCAGGTTGCAAAAGCAGCAACACGCCAGCAAATCCGGCAAGGATCGCCATGAGCTGGAACAGTGTAATACGGGCCGCGAACAACAGGGCGGAAAATAGCAGCACCCAGATCGGGGCGCTGAACAGGCCGGCAGCTGCCTGTGCGACCGGCAAAACACCAAGGGCGGCGAAATAGATTAGAAGTCCTGTAGATACAGTCAGGCTGCGCAGGGCCAGTCTCCCCCAGTTAACCGGTCGCAAGCTATGCGAGGCCATCATCCCCATGACCAGCAGCAACGGGATCGCTAGTAGGGTGCGCACGACCTGAAATTGCCATATCCCGGCTTCCTTTGAGACGCTGAAAACGAAATTGTCGATGAAGCTGAGGACTGCCGAGGCAAACAAGGCCAATAGAGCGGCGCGGGCATTCGGATTGGCGAACATGTGGCGTTACCTTATGCCCGTGGATGGGTCTTGTCATAGACTTCCATCAGCCGCGCGGTATCGACCGAGGTATAAGCCTGCGTGGTCGACAGCGAAGCGTGGCCTAGCAGTTCCTGAATGGCACGCAGATCACCACCCGCACTTAGCAAGTGAGTGGCGAACGAATGGCGCATCGCGTGCGGTGTGGCGGTGGCGGGCAGGCCCAGTTGCATGCGGGTGGCCTCCATTGCTTTTTGGATGGCGCGGGGCCGCAGGGGGCCGCCGCGCACGGCGCGAAACAACGGGGCGGTGGGGTCCAACGGGTGGGGGCAGATGCGTAAATAGCGGGCGACGGCGGTGCGGGCGGCGTCAATCACCGGCACGATGCGGGTCTTGTTGCCCTTGCCGGTGATGCGCAGCACGTCGGGCAGGGGGACGTCGGCACCGATTAGGGACAATGCCTCGGATATCCGCAAACCGCAGCCATAAAGCAGGGTGATCACGGCGGCGTCGCGGGCGGCGACCCATTCGTTTGCCGACTGGAATTCGACGGTTTCGATCATCGCGCGGGCGGCGTCTTCGGCCAGCGGGCGCGGCAGTTTTTTCTGGAAGCGGGGCGAGCGGGCGGACAGGACGACCGTGGCGTCAAACCCGTCGCGTTCGGACAACCAGCGATAAAAGGATTTCACGGCAGACAGGGATCGCGCCAAGGATCGCGCCGAAACCCCGCGCCCGCGCTCGTGCGCCATCCATGCGCGGATGTCGGTGACTTTGACCTGTTTAAGGGGCGCAAGACCGGTGGCGTCGCCAAAATGTCCGGTGATGAAGGCAAGGTAGCCGAGCAGATCGGTGCGATAGGCCTCGATCGTATTATCGGCGGCGTTGTTCAGGGCTTTGATTGTGGTCAGCCATTCCTCGAGCGTATCAGTAGCCGCAGGAGATATGGCGCACAGGTTCATGACAACCAGCGACGCATGGCCCGTTCAAATACACCGGCAAAAAAGGCTAGCAAATCAGTGCCCTGGTTGGGTTTGAAATGATGCGGGTCCTCAGAACCCATCACCAGCATACCGGGCAAACGACCATTGCCAAAATCGAGCTTCAGAGCGGCCTCGGAACGGATCCAGTCAAAGGCTTCGCCATAGATAACGTCGGTCTCGGGTTTGATCTGGCGCAGGGTCACTTGGCGCGAGGTGCTGCGTTTGCCGTTTGTTAGATAGCTTTCGATAAAACCGGGTTCGGCGACGTTCAACACATCGCCAAGACGTTTTACCGCTGGGTCATTTTCGTTTTGCACGGATTCCAGCACCAGACGGACACAATCGACGCCCAGAATATCGGCAACTTCGCCGTTCAGATCACGCAGGAAATTTTCAAACTCGGCGGGGTCGAGCATCCGTAGGATGGCGCGGTGTACCTGATTGGTGCCCGCCAGATTTTCGTAAGCGGCGGCTATGACAGAGCGGTGGGTATCCTCAAGCCGGTCCAGACGCGCCTCGAGCCGTTCCATGGCGATACCGCGTAAGTCTATGATATTGCTGCCCATTTGGGCCTCATTGGCTGATACAAGCGCACGCATCAGGTCTTTGTCTTCCAGAATAACATCCGGATCTGCGATCAGCTTGTCACGCAGCTGTTCCAACTGTTGTGCGGTGTTTGTCATGCCTGCCTTACCATATTTGCCTTGGTTTTCCGTACTATAGACCGATTTATTCAGGTAAGTCATGGGGTTTTTCGGCGGCGGGGCGTGCAGATCGGCAAGCGTGTTTTGGGGACAACAGAAACGGGCGGCTGAGGTGCGGATTTGAGGGATATGAATTGCATATGAATCGCATATGACAAAATGCGCGTTAGGGATTTAAGTCGATTGTGGTGGATGGCGGCTGTGAGCCCAAAGTGCTGGACGCTGCGCGCTCCTCAGATGGCGGCAATGCGCAGATAGTGACCTTTGCAAAGTTACGTGGACGGCCCTGAGCTGCCTTTCACGTACACTACCGTCGCCGCAGCGCAGCTTCCCTAGACCAGCCGTTCGCCGATCCTGCAGCATTTTGGTTGGCCAAATTGCGGGACTTTCCGGACCTTCTCTGTAGCTGACACAACCGGAGCGAACGGCCAATATCAGCTGTGTCTCACTAGGCAGATCTAGTTGATTCAGCATCATATTGGCCGCCGTGATCCGTCCAACTCGACCATGGGTTTATTGCGTTACAGAAGTTAAATTCGGTTCGGATGGCGCACCTGGGTCTTCACTAGTGTTTCCCACAGGTCTAAGTTCTATCTGGAATAGTCTAGGAATTCCGTTTACGGTATTTTCGTTGGAATGTAATACGAAAGCGCGCGTTATAGTAATATTCTATCTGCGTCATATTCCAGTATTAAAAATTTGAACGCGGAAAGGAAGTTATTTTGGGTATTACGAGAATAATTCGCCGTGGTTTGCGGGGCCTGAGCGAAAAAAATGCATTCCCAGCTGGCTCGGTGCATTTTTTGCATGTCGGCAAAGCTGCAGGCACACAGGTTAAACATGTGATTGAGCAGGTCAATCGACCGCGACTGGCCGGAAAGCTGGTGAAACATGACCATAGGATAGGTCTGGCTGATCTGCCGCATGATGACGACTATTTCTTCTCGACACGGGATCCAGTAACACGTTTCAAATCTGGTTTTATTCGAGGCTACGAAAAGGCCAGCCGCGGATTTATTCCGAATGGTCTGAGCACGAGAGACTGGCCTTTGAGCAGTTCCCTCATGCTAACGATCTAGCTGAATCACTTTTTCTGACTGGCCAAAAGGGACGGAACGCCACTGCGGCTATTCGATCAATAGGGCACTGCTCTCGAAATCTCGTCGATTGGTTTAAGTTCTGCGGGAACCTTTTCGAACTTCGTCCGCCAATTTGGATTATTCGACAAGAGAATTTTTCGGCTGATCTCGGCATATTACTCAAACGCATTGGCCACGACGGCCCAGTGGATCTGGCCACAGGCGAAACCGCCTCTCACGCGAACGATTATGACGAGATCCCGAACCTCAGCGACACTGCTAAGACAAACCTGCGCCGCTGGTATGTGCAGGACTACGAGTTTCTAGAAATGTGTGAGACTTGGATGGACGAGAACATCGACAACGCGTCACTCTCAAGCCCGACGCAAGGCTGACCGGTTCCGACTAAGGGGTAATGTTCCAGCAATGAAGACACTGAATTTGGATGCAATCCTAACGGTAGCAAAATCCGCAACCCAGTCGTTTGTGACCATCGCAGCGAATGACTGGAATCTGCCCGTTCTGTCGATGCGGCATATCCGCTTTGGGGTTGGGAGCCGCCGTTTGCTGTGGCATGCACCAACGGCAGAAATGCGCAGATAGTGAACTTTGCAAAGTGAGGGGAGCGGCCAAATCCGCCCTCCGCCTCCTAGTCGAGCACTGCAGTGCTACTTTCGAAGAGCAGACCTTCGATATTTGCTGAAGCCTACTCTTGCACGACACGTCAGCTATGTGTGGGCATACTTAACGTTCACGTCAGACATCACGCGCGTTTTCGATAATATTGTGGCTGGTGTTTGCATACAAGATGTAGCATCTATTCGAAATCGATTGAGATTCTAACGGGGTCTCATAATTCTAAGTAGTTTCCCTACGGCGAGTTCGTCGCAGGCGTAAAGGCGCAAACGTGCATCGACCGTTAAGGAAATTCAGGGTGTTGGGGTTTGTCCCGGTTATGGCTTGGCTGTTCATACAGCTGGTCATGATCAGCATGTGGAGCCCCGGAGTCTCTGCCTCGCCAGCTCTGGCCGGGCAAGCGGTGGTTATCTGTACCGGCGACGGGATTGTCACGGTCTTTTTCGATGTGGATGGTAATCCGATTGAAGGCGATTCGCAGTCATCGCAGCCCTGTACCTGGTGTACAAGTTTCAGTGGTCCACCAACCTTGACCCAAGAGATACAGCCAGCCAGCTTAGAATTGCGTCTGGCGGATTATAGCTATTCCAACCAATCAAATGTGATCTGGCAACCACGCAAAACCTGCGACGGGTTCCCCATCCGCGCTCCTCCGATCAAAGCCTGAACCATAGACGACCTTCGTGGCCATCCTTGTGGTGTGCCCACCCTCTATGCTTGCTTTATCGGAGAAACCAAATGCACAGCAAATTTATTGCAGGACTCGCGGCATGTGCCGTCAGCCTGACTATGACCGTATCTTCCGCACTGGCCGGAACCATCACCGTAACCGATACCCTTGATCGCACCGTCGAGGTGCCAGACGATGCACAGCGCATTTTGCTCGGGTTTTATTTCGAGGACTTTTACGCCATCGGTGGTGCCCATGCCTATGACAAAGTCGTCGCCATTTCCCGCCCCGCGTGGGAAGGATGGCGCAATTCGCAATGGAAAGCCTATGTGGCCAACAACCCAAATCTTGAAACCCTTGCTGATATTGGCGAGGTAGACGCGGGCACATTTTCCATTGAAACCGCAATTGTCGCCAAGCCGGATGTCGCCATTCTGGCTGCTTGGCAATACCGCGCCCTTGGTGATGTTGTTGGCAAACTGGAAGCGGCTGGCATTCCCGTTGTTGTGGTTGACTACAACGCCCAGACCGTTGAAAAACATATCGCCAGCACGTTACTGATCGGCAAGATTGTGGGGCAAGAAGAGCGCGCAAAAGAACTGGCAGATAGCTATGCAGCAGCTGTTGCCGATGTTGAAACGCGGATCGCTAAAGCAGGCGGAAACAAACCTGTCGTTTATGTCGAACTGGGCAACAAAGGCGCCGATGAATACGGCAATTCCTACGGAAACGGTATGTGGGGCGGTGTTATCACCCTAGCAGGCGGCACCAATATTGCGGCAGGAAAGGTCGAAAACTGGGGCGCTCTGAACCCCGAGTATGTGATTACCTCGAACCCTGATGTGATATTTCTGGCAGGATCGGATTGGCTCAGCAAACCTAAAGCCGTGTTGATGGGATTCGGTGTGGGCGCAGATGTCACCCGCGACCGGATGCAACCCTACACACAGCGCGCAGGATGGGCCGAAATGAAGGCTGTGCAAAACGGTCAGGTCCATGCGGTTTATCATGGCGGCGCCCGCACGCTCTATGATTTTGCCTATCTGCAATACATCGCCAAGGTTCTGTATCCAGATGCCTTTGACGATGTTGACCCGATGGCAAATCTGGCAGCGCATTACGCAAAATACATGCCCATCACACCAGAAGGCACCTTCATGGTCAAACTGGCAGACTAAATGAATGGGCAAGGGCTTCGCGGTCCTTGCCCTCAATTTCTTGCGGGAAATAAATCCATGTCCAGAACAACAAACGACGCCCAAACGCGCCTGTCTTTTGCCTCTCGCCGCTTGATGTGGTTGGGAGCGTCCTCGATGCTATTGCTCTTGGCGACCTTGACCGACATTCTGATCGGTCCCGCCTTTTTGAACGTGTTTGAGGTGCTGCGGGCGTTGATAAACCCAACAGGTGCGTCTGATCCAATGGTCGTGACAATCGTCCATGCGATCCGATTGCCAATGACGTTAATGGCCTTGATCGTCGGTGCGTCATTGGGCATCGCTGGGGTGCAAATGCAAACCATCCTCGGTAATCCGCTGGCCAGCCCCTATACGCTGGGGTTTTCCGCTGCGGCGGGTTTTGGCGCGGCCATCACCATCTTGTTTGGCCTGCAACTGCCACTGGTCCCGCAAATGACAGTGCCCGTTGCGGCCTTTGCGGCAGCATCGCTGGCCTGCCTGATGGTCTACGGCCTTGCCCATATTCGTGGGGTCACCGCCGAAGTCATGGTGCTAGCGGGCATTGCCACGCTTTTCCTGTTTCAGTCGCTGCAATCGTTGGTGCAATATCTGGCCGCCCCTGAAGTGCTGCAAGAAATTGTATTCTGGCTGTTCGGTTCCATGCTCAAAGCCACGTGGTTTTCGGTCTGGGTCTCGGGCAGCATATTATTGCTTAGCCTTGCCATGCTGATCCCGAACATGTGGCAGCTCACGGCGCTACGGCTGGGTGACGAGCGTGCCGCCAGCCTTGGGGTTAATGTGCCCCGCTTGCGCCGCCGCGTGTTTTTCATCGTGTCATTACTCACTGCCGGAGCAGTCGCATTCGTTGGCACCATCGGTTTTGTCGGGCTGGTCGCCCCGCATTTGGCGCGCATGCTGGTGGGCGAAGATCAACGCATCCTGATCCCGGCATCAGCGGTGTTTGGTGGGTTGTTGATGGTCGGCGCATCCATTGCCTCAAAGCTGCTGTCACCCGGTGCTGTGGTGCCTGTGGGGATTGTCACGGCCCTGGTCGGCGTGCCCTTTTTGTTCGCCCTGATCCTGACTGGCAAAAGGAGGCATTGGTGATGCTGAAGATCGAAAACATCGGTGTCGGGTATGATGGCACTGCGGTTCTACATGCAATCAACGCACAGTTTGAACCGGGCACATTGACTGCCCTTGTCGGGCCAAACGGCACCGGAAAATCCAGCCTCCTAAAAGCAATGGCAGGACTTACTCCATCCAAGGGCGTGATCCGGTTGGATGATGTGGCCCTGAACAACGCGGGGCGGCTCAGTTCGATCGCCTATATGCCGCAAGACACGGGCGCGCAAAGTTCTCTAACGGTGCTAGAAGTGGTGCTGTTGGGCCGCCTGCGTTCGCTTGGTTTGCGGATTGGTGACGATATCAGGGCGCAGGCGGTGACGGCCCTACAACGCTTCCGGCTTGAGGCGTTTCAGGATCGTGCGATTGGCGCCTTAAGCGGTGGGCAACGCCAACTGGTGTTTTTGGCGCAATCGCTGTTTCGTGATCCTGATGTATTGCTGCTGGATGAACCCACTGCCGCACTGGATTTGCGCCACCAGCTGGTTGTGCTGGAACGTATTAACGAGGCCTGCCATACCAGCAACATGATTGCAGTTGCCGCCATGCACGACCTAACACTGGCTGCGCGGTTTGCCGACCGAATTATATTTTTGTATGATGGCCAGATTGTCGCCGACGGGCCTCCGATCGAAGTCCTAACCCCGCAAATCTTGGAGCAGGTTTACCGTGTTGCCGCCGAAGTGCAGCTGGGCCCAAGCGGAACACTACACGTTTCGCCGGTGCGGGCACTTAGTGATGTAAG
>JAFLKA010000296.1 GCA_022712735.1 Marinosulfonomonas sp.
TCTCGCATAGGTCACAGTTGCCGCAGGGCTGGCTATCTTCGCCAAAGAACGCCAACAGCTTTTGCCGCCGACAGCCCAGCGCCTCGGCCAGACCCAGCAGGGCGTTCAGGCGGGCGTGATCTGCGGTGCGCATTTCGGGGGGCGCAAGGCCCTCGTCGATCTGGGTGCGGCGCAGGCGGATGTCTTCGGGGCCAAACAGTGTCAGGGTTTCAGCGGGGGCACCATCACGGCCCGAGCGGCCAATTTCCGGTTAATAGGATTCGATGGATTTGGGCAGAGCGGCGTGGGCAACCCAGCGGATATCGGGTTTATCGACCCCCATGCCAAAGGCGACCGTGGCCACCACGATCAACCCGTCTTCGACCTGAAATCGTTGCTCGACCACACGGCGATCATTCGCCTCCATGCCCGCATGATAATGACAGGCACTGTGGCCCGCATCATTCAACGCCTTGGCAATGCCCTCGGTTTTCTTGCGGGTGGCGCAGTAGACGATGCCGGGTTGGCCCTTGCGGGCGGCGGCAAATTCAAGGATCTGGCGGCGCGGGGAATCCTTGGCCTCGAACCGCAGGTGGATGTTGGGGCGATCAAAACCATGCAGGAACACGGCGGGATCGGTGCCCTCAAACAGACGGGTGATGATCTCGGCGCGGGTTTCTTCGTCCGCCGTCGCGGTGAAGGCGGCAAGCTGCACGTTCAGGGTTTTGCGAAGGTTGCCGATGCGCAAATAATCAGGCCGGAAATCATGGCCCCATTGGGACACGCAGTGGGCTTCGTCCACCGCGATCAGACTGGTGTTGATCCGTTGCAGGAACGCCAATGTGCCGGAGGAGGCGAGGCGTTCGGGTGCCATATAGAGGATTTTCAAACGGCCATCGTTGGCCGCCGCATAGACGTATTCGGTCTCTTCTTCTGTATTGCCCGAAGTTAACGCGCCCGCCTCGACTCCTGCTTCGCGCAACGCACGGACTTGATCGCGCATCAGGGCAATCAGCGGGGAAATGACGACGGTGACGCCATCGCGCATCAGGGCGGGCAGCTGGAAACACAGTGATTTACCGCCGCCGGTGGGCATGATGGCAAGCGTGTTGCGCCCCTCAACTACGGCGTCAACGATTTCGGCCTGTCCGGGGCGGTAGGTATCAAATCCGAAAACGGTTGAGAGGAGGTCGGGGGCGTTTGGCACAACCTAATACGAGAAAAAGAACGCGGCGTTGTTCCTAAGGATAATGCGCAACACGATGATGCCGAGAAATGCCACCAGTGGCGCAAGGTCCAGACCCTGCATAGCAGGCAGGAAGCGGCGGATGCGGCTGTATAGCGGCTCCAGCAGTTTGTTCAGCCCGTACCAGACCTGTTGAACAAACGGCTGATGCAGGTTCAGCACTTGAAAATTGATCAGCCAGCTCATGATGATATGGGCGATCATAATAAACCAGACCACATCGAGGATCAGGTTAAGGATTTGGTAAATCGATTGCATATCTGGCCAGCCTTTTGTTTTGGTCCCCGATTACCTAAGCGTCGCACAGCCATATGGCAAGCGGTCTGCCGCCACGTTGTGCTTGACGCAGGCCCCTAATAGAGCAAATTGCATCAAATCTTAAAGGAGCCGTTAATGTATCCGTTTATTCGCATGGCCAAAGAGCTGATTGTGCATCGGGGTGCCGCGCCGCTGGCGATGGGCGAGGTCCATGTGTCGCATCATATTTGCTGGCCGTGGGATCTGGATTTCTGGTTCGAGCTGAACAACGGGCGCACCCTGACCCTGTATGATCTGGGGCGGATTCCATTGGCCAACAGGATGGGGCTGATCGGTGCGATCAAGGATAACAAATGGGGGCTGACGGTGGCGGGCACTTCGGTGCGGTACCGGCGCCGCATCCGCCTGTTTCAAAAGTTTGAAATCCACAGTCGGGCACTGGGCTGGGACAAGCGGTTTTTGTATCTGGAGCAGTCGATCTGGACCCGCGGCCATTGCGCCAATCAGGCGCTGTATCGCACGGCGGTGACGGGGCCGGATGGTATTGTTGACCCTGCCAAGGTGGCCGTGGCGATGGGGGCGGATGCGCAAAGCCCTGTATTGCCAGACTGGGTGCAGAACTGGATCAAAGCCGAGGACAGCCGCCCTTGGCCGCCGGAAAACCACACCGTTACGTAAAGGATTTCTTGCCTAGGTGGCTGTTTCCCTGTTCAATCAGGAAAAACAAACAGGGGGACGAGTGGGATGGCTGATGTTTCGGCGAAAAAACGGATTTGGGGCTGGTTCTTTTTTGATTTTGCCAGCCAGCCATATAACACGCTACTGCTGACATTTATTTTCGGGCCCTACATCGCCACAGTCATCGGGGATGGCACCAAAGCGCAGAGCGCATGGGGATTTGGCGTGGGTGCTGCTGGTATCGTAATCGCTATTTTGGCCCCAATATTGGGCGCAATTGCAGATAACAGTGGCAATCGGGTGCGTTGGGTCTGGTTATTTTCCGTTATGTATTTCATCGGGGCGTTCGGGCTGTGGTGGTCGGCACCAGATAATTTCAACCTGTATTTCGTGCTGTTTTCCTTTGCTGTTGGCCTGATCGGGATGGAGTTTGCCACGATTTTCACCAACTCGATGTTGCCCGATCTTGGCCCGAAAGAAGAGATCGGCAAGATTTCGGGCAGCGGCTGGGCCTTTGGCTATATCGGCGGGTTGCTGACATTGATCATCATGCTGCTGCTGTTTGCCGAAGGGGGCAACGGCAAGACCATGCTGGGCATTGATCCGCTATTCGGACTGGACGCAAGCGCACGCGAGGGCACGCGGTTTGTCGGGCCATTCTCGGCAATCTGGTATGTCGTGTTCATGATCCCGTTTTTCCTGTGGGTGCGCGACCCGAAAACCACCGCCGTGTCCCGCCTTAAGATTTCATCAGCGTTATCCGATCTTGGAAAGACACTAAAGGCGCTGCCCAGCACGCCCAGCCTGTTTGCCTATCTGGCGTCCTCGATGTTTTACCGCGACGCGCTGAACGGCATCTATGTGTTCGGCGGCATCTATGCTGCGGGGGTCCTGGGCTGGACCAGCACCAACATCGGCATTTTCGGCATCATAGCGATCATCACCGGTGCAATTTTTGCGTGGATCGGCGGGCGGGCAGACCACAGGTTTGGACCAAAGCCGGTGATCACCGTTTGCATCGTGGTGCTGACGGCCGTGTCGATCTTGATCGTCTTTGTCTCGCGCGAATCCGTGCTGGGCATGGCGGTTGGCCCCGACTCGGCCTTACCCGACCAGATGTTTTATGTGTTGGGGGCGATCATCGGGGCAGCGGGTGGGGCCGTGCAATCGGCCAGCCGCACGATGATGGTGCGCCAAGCCAACCCCGAACGCATGACCGAGGCCTTTGGCCTATATGCGCTGGCGGGCAAGGCCACGTCGTTTATCGCACCTTTGGCCATCGGGTTTGCCACTGCCGCGACCAACAGCCAACGGCTGGGCATCACCCCGCTTATCGGACTTTTCCTGATCGGGCTTTTCCTGTTAATCTGGGTTAAACCAAATGGGGAGCATAGCGCATCATGATCCGGTTACTCGCTATTCTTACGCTTACATTGGGGTTTGCTGCATCCGCCCAAGCCGAACCATTGGCCAAACAGTTATTTGGCGGCAAGCGTGATGCATCATCGCAAATTGCAGCGCCTTATGGCGGCTATGCCAAGGGCTGTTTGGCGGGCGGGGTGCAACTGCCGCAAAAGGGTGCGACATGGTTGGAAATGCGGGTATCGCGCAACCGGAACTGGGGCCATCCCGAACTGGTTTCCTTTCTCAAACGCCTTAGCCGCAAGGCTGCAAAATTGCGTGGATCAAACGGGCTGTATGTTAGCGATATGTCGCAACCACGCGGTGGACCGATGCTGACAGGTCACCGGTCACACCAGATCGGGCTGGACGCGGACATCTGGTTGATGCCGGCCACCAACATGGGTCTAAGCATCCGGCAACGCGCCAATCTGTCCGCTATTTCCTACCGCCGTTCCAAAGGCGCGTTTGTGAACAACAAATGGGGGCCGATCCAGCACGCCATTGTCAAAGCGGCAGCGCGGGACAAGGCCGTGGCGCGGATATTCATCTTTCCAGGTGCCAAAGTGCAGATGTGCAAGGACGCAAAAGGCGATCGTAGCTGGCTGCGCAAAATCCGGCCGTGGTGGGGACATCATTATCATTTCCACGTCCGCCTGAAGTGTCCCAAGGGTGCGCGGGGATGTGTCAATCAAGCGCCACCGCCCGCAGGGGACGGCTGTGCCGACGCGCAAAAGTGGGTGAACGATATATTGAACCCACCACCCCCACCGCCACCTGATCCCAATGCGGCCCCCAGAAAACCACGCCGCGAATATGTAATGTCGGACCTGCCACAACAATGCCAAGCCGTCTTAGACTCGCGCTGATCGCAGGGGGTATGGCGCTGCTCGCCAGCGTCGCTACCGCCCAGACCGCACAGTATATCAGCAGTTACACATGGAATGACCCCGCCGAGGATTTCGGCGGGCTTTCGGGGATCGAGGTTTCCGAGGACGGTAGGACGTTTACCGTAATCGGTGATCGTGGTGCCATCATTACAGGGCAGTTCGCGCGCGATGGGGCACAGATTTCTGGTGTGATATCCACCATTCAGGAATTGAAAAACGTAAAGGGTGATGCGCTAACGAAATTCCAATCCGACGCTGAAGGATTAGCCATTCGCGCGGATGGCCGGATATTCATCTCGTTCGAGCAGTTTCACCGTGTCTGGACCTACCGTAATCCCGAAAGCGAAGCGGCATGGATCCCGCGGCATACGGATTTTGAACACCTCAAGAATAACGACGGACTGGAGGCATTGGCCATTGGCCCCGACGGGACGCTATATGCGTTGCCTGAAAAATCCAACGGCGGGGTGATTACTATTTACCAATATAAGGGCGGTGTTTGGGATGCCCCCTATCAGATACCTCAAATTGACGCATTCAAGGCAGTTGGGGCAGACTTTGGCCCCGATGGAAAACTGTATTTGCTGGAGCGTGCCCTGACCAGTGTTTTCGGCTTTCAAACACAAGTGCGGCGGTTTGATATTAGAGCGGGCAAGATTGGCAAAGGCGAGCTGATTTTACGGACCTCATCCGGCACCCATGATAACCTTGAAGGGCTGTCTGTGTGGCGGGACAATACGGGTGATATCCGCCTGACAATGATCTCGGACGACAATTTCAACATCCTGCAGCGCACCGAATTTGTCGAATACCGTTTGCAAGAATAGCTTGATCTGCGCCATCAGGCGCGGTAGGACGCGCCGTCCCGTTCTTTGGGGCCAAGTTACCGCAACCTTGTTAAAACGGAACATATCAGCATGAAACGCATCCTTCCCGGCGTAATCGCCATGGCCGCCATTGTGGTGGCCTCCAACATCCT
>JAFLKA010000143.1 GCA_022712735.1 Marinosulfonomonas sp.
TCATTTTGAGAACCCGTGATCTGATCGTTGGATTTGGCGATCAGATCGTCCTTGATCACCTGTCTCTGGACGTCATGAGAGGAGAGATACTTGGCATTGTTGGCGGTTCGGGAAGCGGAAAATCAGTTCTCATGCGCGCAATCCTTGGTCTGTTGCCAAAGCGTGGCGGGCAGATCGAAATCTTTAATCACTCCCTTAATGATATTGATGACACAGAGCGCCGCTCATTGGAACGCCGCATGGGTATCATGTTTCAGCAAGGAGCGCTGTTCTCCTCTTTGAACGTGTTGCAGAACGTGCAGTTTCAAATGCGCGAGAACCTGACAATATCCCCCAGGCTCGTGAAAGAGATGGCGATCGCCAAGCTGGAGATGGTGGGGCTGCAAGCCGACGATGGCATTAAACTGCCATCAGAACTGTCAGGCGGTATGACAAAGCGCGTGGCTCTGGCCCGTGCCCTGGCACTTGATCCCGAGTTTTTATTCCTTGATGAACCAACCTCTGGTCTTGATCCGATTTCAGCGGGTGACTTTGATGAACTCATCCGGACCTTGCAAAAAAACCTTGGCCTGTCAGTGTTCATGATCACTCATGACCTAGAAAGCCTTTATGCGATCTCCGACCGGATTGCTGTGCTGGCGGATGGTAAAGTCGTATCAATCGGAACACTTGAAGATATGCTTGCAAGTGACCACCCTTGGGTCAAAGACTATTTCCAGGGGCAACGAAGTGGCGGCATTGTCGCTCGAATTGAACAGCAAACAAATTGAGGCAACAGCTATGGAATTCAAGGCGCGCTATGAACTGATCGGAGCCTTTTCGCTAGCAGTAATCGCGGCCCTGTTCGGCTTCGTATATTGGCTTAATAATGCTGGCGGGCAGGGGGAACAAGCCGTCTACCGGGTCCGTTTTGACAGCCCCGTATCAGGCCTGCTGGTTGGTGGAGGGGTATTTTTCAATGGCTTGCGCATTGGTGAAGTTACTCAGCTGGATCTCAAACCGCAAAACCCTGCTCAATTGCATGCGACTATCGTCATCAAAAAAGATACGCCGGTGCGTACAGACACCGTGGTCGGCATTGACTATCAAGGATTGACAGGCATTGCCGGCATCTCATTGAAAGGCGGCAGCAGCACAGCACCTCCCCTGATCTCAAGCAACAACCAGCCACCGCTGCTCGTGGCCAATTCCAAGGCAGGTAACAACTGGACCCAGACCGCCAATGAGGTGTTGTCACAGTTCGATGAAATCCTTGCCGACAACAAACGGCCACTTAAAGATATTCTTGCCAATTTCGCCAGTTTTTCCAACGTGTTGTCCGGCAACACCGAGCGCCTTGATAATATTCTCAACGGTCTGGAAAGAATGACCGGTGGTGGCAAGAGCAAGGGCACATCAGTTATTTATGATTTGATCCCACCAAGAAACTTTCCAACGGTACTCGAAAAGCCGCCCTGGCGGCTGGTGGTCGCTGAGCCAACTGTGCTACTTGCGCTTAACACCGATAAGATACAACAGCGCCCTGCAAGTGGGGAAACCATGCCGTTGGGTGCAGCCAGGTGGAGCGACAACCTTCCTAATCTGTTTCAGGAGAAAATTATCCAGAGTTTTGAGAATGCTGGTTATCTAAGCTCGGTTCTGCGTCCGATCGAGGGGGAAGAGACGGATCATAAGTTGCTCATCAATATTCGTGGTTTCCACCTCTCAACCCAAGGACAACCAACCGCACAAATTGAATTTATTGCCAAGCTCATGAACGGCAGTGGCAAAGTTATTGCCGCCCAATCGTTCAAGTCTGTTGTCCCGGCCAAGAAACCAGATGTAGCGAACGCAACCATCGCACTTGGTGCAGCCTTTTCGAAAAGCGCTACTGATCTTATCGCTTGGACCATCAGGCTTCTTTAGGATTATTGTCTAATACCAAGTTGCATAAAGATTGACCTGTGGCACCGAGAAGAGCAGTTTCGTCAGGGAGGCACGCATTGCGCTGTGGTACTGGTACCATAAGCAATGCGTAACGATGCTGACGGGCCTGCTCTTCCGGCCCTTCGGGTGGGGCATAGCGGCCCATCTGACAGGCACACAGTGCTTGCAAGATACCAGTATCAAGCTGCGCACTGGGCACTTGCCATATGAGCCGCTATGATCCCATGACACAAGTCAATCTTTATGCAACTTGGTATAACGCCCTCTGCTAACAAAATAGCAGAGTTTCGTGGTCGCGGTCATTGTTTTCAGTAATATCCATGTGCCGAATACGCGGAGTTCATCGCGGTGATCTTTATGTCTTGTTGAAAAACTGATTAGCAAATGATTTAGCACCGACCAGAACCTGACGTGGCTGATCAAGCATACTTGGCTTAAAAATTGTTGTGTTTAAGGTTAGTGCAAATTGTATGTCGATTTGCGTTCTCTTAGCGACAAATGTTGTCGAAACAACGTGCGCAGATTACTATAAGTCGCAGGTGAAAAGCGTAAAGCGGCTATGGTAAATATGCGGTAAATAATTCACGTGCTTTGCTGTTTTCTGACCGTTGAAAGTTTGCGCAGTGAAAAAATGAAAAATCTGGATGGGCCCAACTATTGCTGGTATGATTAAAAAGTTCTTGCCAGCCACACATTTGTTGATGTCCTAATGGCTTACCCGGCCATTTTTCTCAGGTATGTCCTCATTGTCGGGTTGGCCGACCTGCTCTGATTCAAATGTCAGATAAACCTGACATTCTGAGTTTTAAGAGACACGCAATATCTTCAATTGTCCGCTTTGGGTCACCAATGACGGTTAGCAACATCTGCTGATTATGCCCGCTCTTCCCTCAACTGCTGACCCAAATCTTTGTAGGTCTCTACGGTGAAAAAGTGCCAAGAGCAGACCTGTGAGCGCTATTTGCTGACCGTGACGGAGCGCCGAAACAGGGCGAGGCTGGCCGTGAAAAAGACAAGGCCGAGGCCAGCGATGGTGAGAAACTGCGGCCAGACTATATCGAGGCCGGCGCCGCGAAAGACAACCGCCTGGGCGAAGGAAATATAGTGGCGTGAGGGCAGGAACCATGTGATGTGCTGGACGATTTCGGGCTGACTTTCGACCGGGGTTATGCCACCCGACAGCATGTGTGTCATGATAATGGCCATCATCAGCAGCAGTGACAGCTGGGCCATTGTGCGGGCGATCGTTCCAAGGAAAATACCGATGGCGGCGGCCGCGAACAGATAGACGGTTGTTCCAAACAATAACAGCGCCTTGGAACCCGCGATGGGGACCTGAAGCGACCCTTCTACAATAAGAATCAGCGACAGGGTGAAGGCTACCAGTATCACGAGGCCATTGGCCCAGACCTTGGCCATGACAATCTGGAACGGTGTCAGGGGCATAATCAGCAGATGTTCGATGGTGCCATGTTCGCGCTCGCGTATCAGCGCCGCGCCGGTTAACACCATTGTGACGATTGAAAGCTGATCGAGCAGCGCAACGATCGACTGGAACCAGCTATGGGTGCCATTTGGATTGAAGGCCCGCCTTATGACCAAAT
>JAFLKA010000456.1 GCA_022712735.1 Marinosulfonomonas sp.
AGCAGTTCGGCCACTTCGGGGTGGGCTTGCTTACAATATGGGCAGCGGTAGTCGGAAAATTCGACGATGGTGATATCGCCGTCAGGATTGCCGCCGACGTAAGAAAAACCATCGTTATAGATCGCATCGGCGTTTTCCAGCAAAAGGGCTACGTCATTATTGGCGGCCTCGGCGGCTTGGCGGTCTTCCAGCACCGCGATGGCTTCCAACAACACCTCGGGGTTTTCCATCAGATAGGCACGCACTTCGGCGCGAAACACGTCACGTTCGGTGTCGGTCATGGTGATGATGTCGGTGGCATGGGCCGGATTGACGACAGTCAGGGCGGCAAGCATTGCCGCGAGAGCGAGGCGTTTCATATCTGAGGTTATCTCCGTTGTTGCACTGCTTTTGCAGCTCTTAGCACGTCTTGTGCCCTGTTCCAGCCAGCAGAGCCACGCGGCAAAAGGCCCGAGGCGCGTTTGGCGTGGATTCCGGCATCTTTCAGACGGCCTTGTAGCGCATATCGTTCGGCGGTGGCTAGGGACGCCATGCCGTTATTGCCGGATTTTGCATAGGCCACGGCCAGATCGCGCATCATACGGGCGTCTTGCGGATCGCGGGCGCGGGCCTTTTTCAGCACAGATAGCGCTTTTTTGATGCTAGGGCCGGTGTTCTGGGCCAGCAAGGCGCGGCCATATCCGGCAAGGATCAAGGCCTCGTTCGGGGCCAAATTAACCGCCCTTGCATAGGCGGCAGCGGCGGCTTTGGCCTGACGGGATTCCAGCAGGATTTGCCCCTTTAGTTCATGCGCATAAGGGTCATTCGGGCGGGCGGCAATCAGTGCATTCACCTCGCGCAGCGCCTTTTTCGCGTCAGGGATACGATGATAGGCGATGGCCCGCATCATCATGGTCACATCGTTAAACCCGGTTTTTTTGGCTTCACGCAGGCTCCAGCGTGAATTGCGCAAAAAAGCACCCAGTTTGCCACGGGTGCGGGCATACCAATAGGCCGAGCTTGGATCGGGCTTGCCTTGCGGGGCATAGGCGGCGGCATAGCCTTTGATCGCACGAAGGCGGTCGCGTGATAGCGGGTGGGTCAGCGCGTATGGGTCGCGGCGCGAGGCTGACAGGGCTTCTTGGCCACGAAAGATGTCCAGCACGTCAACCATGGCCTGCGGATCGATCCCCGCCCGCGCCATATACCGCGCACCGGACTGGTCGGCGGATACTTCTTCACCACGGGTATGGGCCAGAAAAACCCGCTGTGCGCTTTCCGCAGCACCAAGGGCGATACCAGCCCCTGCTTGCGCGTTGCCAGAGGCGGCAGCGGCGATGCCGGACAGTAAAATCCCCAGACCGGCGGCAGTTTTGGCCGACCGCATATTGGCCAGACGCCGCGAGATATGGCCATTGGCGATATGGGCAGCCTCGTGTGCGATCACCGCTTGCAATTCTTCGGGGGTTTTCAGTTTCAGGATCAGGCCCGAATGGATAAACATGTGGTTGTTGTCGATCACAAAGGCATTCAGCGATGAATCCCTGATCACCAAAATTTTGATCCGTCCGGCATTTAGCCCCGCAGCGGTAAAAACCGGGCGGGCCAGTTTGCGCAGGGCAAATTCGATTTCAGCATCGCGGATCAGGGTCTGGCTGCGGGCGGGGGCTGTCAGCACACCAGTGGCCGCGACCCAAAAGAGCGCGAGTGTCAGAATACGTTTGATAAGGATGTCTGCCATTGACCTTCATTCGTTGTCTTGGGACAAAGCTGTTAAGTTTTGGGCCCATAAATTGGGCGCAGTTTGAGAGGGTTGGATGAAAACATCAAGTCGAAGCGTGGTTGATCCCTTTATCGTGATGGATGTGATGGAAGCGGCGCGTGCGGCGGAAGCTGCGGGGCGCCACATTATTCATATGGAAGTCGGCCAGCCCGGAACGGCGGCACCCGCAGGTGCGCGCGTGGCATTGGCGGCGGCGATGCAGGATCAGGCGATGGGGTATACCGTGGCGCTGGGGCTGCCGGAATTGCGGGCGCGGATCGCGCAACTATATAACGACTGGTATGGCATAACGCTCGATCCTGCGCGGGTGATTGTGACACCGGGCTCATCGGGCGCGTTCATTTTGGCGTTCACCACGCTGTTTGATGCGGGCGCGCGGGTCGGGCTGGGCGAGCCGGGGTATCCGTCGTATCGCCAGATATTATCGGCACTGGATCTGGCGCCGGTTGGTATCCAGACCTCGGCGCAAAACCGCTTGCAGCCGGTGGCGTCGGACCTGATAGGGCTGGGTTTGGACGGGCTGATTTGCGCCTCGCCGGCGAATCCCTCGGGCACCATGCTGGACCGGGGCGCGATGGAGGGTCTGATCGGGGCCTGTGCGGATCAGGGCATCAGCTTTATCTCGGACGAGATTTATCACGGTATCCAATACGAGGGCCGTGCGGTTTCAGCGCTTGAAGTCAGTGATGATGTCTATGTGATCAATTCGTTTTCCAAATATTTCTCGATGACCGGCTGGCGGGTCGGCTGGATGATTGTGCCTGAAGATCATGTGAGGGTGATCGAGCGGCTGGCGCAGAATATGTTTATCTGCCCCTCGCATGCCTCGCAAATTGTGGCGCTGGCGGCGATGGAGTGTGGCGATGAGCTGGAGGCGAACATGGTGATCTACCGCGAGAACCGCCGCCTGATGCTGGAGGGGTTGCCTAAGTGCGGGTTTGACAAAATCGCGCCGCCGGACGGGGCGTTCTACATCTATGCGGATGTGTCGGACATCACGGACGACAGTCGCGCATTCGCCGCTGAAATACTGGAGCAGGC
>JAFLKA010000337.1 GCA_022712735.1 Marinosulfonomonas sp.
ATCTGCGGTCTATGCTTCTATTGCCGCTTTGGCGGCACCGTAGGAGCCACCCCCTCCTGTTCGACCGGCAATCGATCCGATGGTTATGATACCCGATCCTCCGCCGGTGACTACTACGGTACGTGGCATATTGGCTCCTAGGAAAGTAACTATTGATAAGAGTATTGTTAAGGCCTAAACATCTTCTATGTCAAGTGTGGATCAAAACAGCAAAACGTCGAAAAGCGTGACAGGGCGGAACACTCCCGACGATATCGACCAAATTCAGCAAGAGTGGTTGCTCACCCGGCCGGACCTGCCCTTGCGGTCTATAGGCGTGATCACTCGTATTTGGCGGATCGCAAAACTTCTCTCTGATGATCGACGCCACACGATGAATCAGCTGGGCATGGAGCCGGCAATTCGCGATCTATTGGCGAACCTGCGGCGATCCGGCGCTCCGTACCGTCTCAGAGTGAGCCAACTAGCCGTCCGTTGCCGGGTGAGTAAAAGTGCGATTACCCAACGTGTTGTGCGCGCTGAGGCCGCCGGCTTAGTGCGGAGCATGCGGGCGGGCTCTGTTTCGGCCGAGAAAGTGGAAGGTTTGGCGCTCGCAGATGGAAGAGATCAGCGAGCAGTCTGGATTGAGCTGACACCTCAAGGCAAAGAATTTGTGGAAACCACCATTGAGACACTTCTCCACCATGAGGATTCCCTCATCGACAAGCTTGGGGACGAGGAAATTGCCAATCTGTCGAGCATCCTGCGGCGGCTACTCCATTTACTCGAACAACGCTAACACGATGCATATAGGGCTCAATAAAGGTGAATCTCACCACGTCTTAAAGAATGCGCTGAGGATCAGGCGTCAGGGTGAAATACGAGACCGCACAACTGAGGGCCAATATTATCGAGTGCTTAATACAGAAAGGATTTTAAATGTCAGATATTAACCTGTGGATTATTCTGGGTGCCGCATTTCTTGGTGGTTTGATTCCGGGGCCGGGTATGCTTGCAGTTGCAGGAACAGCCATGATGCGCGGGCGGCGGTATGGTTTTGCTGTGGCTTACGGAATGACCGCTGGCGCATTGGCTCAGGCGACTTTTGCAGGCCTAGGAATGGGCGCGGTTCTGATATCGAACCAATGGCTGTTTGACACGTTGAAATATGCGGGCGCTGCCTATCTAGGATGGCTTGGTTGGCGTTCAGCCCGGTCGGCATTGAGGCCTGACCATGCGATGTCAACCAAGGACGTAGGGACGGATTCACTATGGGTTTCGGCGGTTCGCGGGGCGTTGATACATTTAACCAACCCTAAGGCTTTGATCTTTTGGGGGTCAATATTTGCCATCGGGTTAAAACCCGGTGCGCCGCCTATCGCAATGCTTTGGGTTATTGCAATCAGCATGATGGTAAATGTGTTTCTAATGACCACATATGTCCTGGTCTTTTCCAAGTCAGGCATGATGACGGGCTATGTTCGATTTCGCAGGTGGATTGAAGGGGCGTTTGCCACGTTCTTCGGAGGTGCTGCGATATATTTAGTCACGTCGCGGGAACAATAAGAGAATTGAGCCTGCCCGAGGAAGGTGATCGAGCAACGCAAGCAAAATCTGGTTTCAAAGAGCCGTAGTCATTGGAGTCAGTTTTGCCCTCATGATCGCCAAACTAGGTGGTTTTGCAAGCGCAGTATCGGTCTCTTAGGGCTCAAACCGGTCACCTGAATCTTTTCGTTAGGGAATGCCAACAAAAGCAAGAAGCCAGTGGAGATTGTGCGGGGCGAGGCTGCGTTAAAGTCTACCACTTTGGTTGTACTTGCCGCAGTGGCCCGCTTGAATAGGCCCAATTCACAGGGTTCCCAGCGACGTTAACTGGAAATGCAATTCTTCTCGCTTCACCCCAACCCGTTTTCTCAATTTCTATTGCTAGATCTGCCGCGGTTTCTTCGGGCATTACAGCTGCATGATGTTTTACGCCTGTTGAGGTCAATAGTGCAGCTGTTCGTGCAAGCGACAGCTGGGCAGACATGATACGCCCCGTTTTTTGCCGGATTCGCAGTGCCCGAAGCACCGCGGCCGCCATCAGATAGCCCGTTGCATGATCAAGTGCCTGCACTGGCAACGATACTGGGCGGTCTTTCCCAGACTGTCGCATTCCTTCAGCAGCAATTCCGCAGCTCATTTGAACGAGACTATCAAAACCCCTCCGGCGAGCCCAGGGCCCACTGTGTCCATATGCATTGAGGCTCACGTCAATAAGAGCCGGGGACAAATCATGTAGGCGGCTTCGTCCGTAACCCAACCCCTCCAGCGCTCCTGGCCTATAGCCATGAACTAGAACATCGGCCTGTTGAAGCAGTGCTTCAAAGGTTTTCCGGTCATCGGCTTTCCTTAGATCAAGACCCGCACATCTTTTTCCAAGTGTAACCTCAGGCTCGAGACCCGGTTCATTCCATTCCGGGGGATCAATACGCAGAACGTTTGCGCCGTACCCTGCGAGAAAACGCGTTGCGACCGGGCCTGCGAGCACGCGGGTGAGGTCGAGAACTCGCAAACCCGCAATCGAAACTGGATTGCCAATTGCCCCGGTATCCCGCCACGAGATCAAAGGCTCTTCTGAAACAGACTGGCCTTGCCGGTGTTCTGCCCATTCACTGAGGGTGTGCATGGCTGCAGTGCACCCGTCCCCCCCAATAACGGCGGCTTCCAGTTCTGATTTCCCCCAACCGCTCACCGCCTCTGCAACCGCGTCTCGTTTCCCTTCACATCCAAGGACTGCCAGAACCGCTTTGCGGTGGTGTGGCGCATTTGTGTGCAGTTTAATCCAACCATCCTTAGCAGCATAGTCACCTGCGATAGGATCCCATGCGTCAGGTATTTCCCACCCAATCGGTCGAAGCGTCATGCCAAACCACATCAGCGCGCGCTTCCGGTCAACTGTAACTTCTGAGGCACCTAAGAGTTTTGCAACTTCGGATGCCGCTGCAGAAATTGAGGCCATGGCAAGGTCCGAAACATCGAAACACGATGCCAACTCCGCTGTTCCGATCTCTTTCGCGATCAAGTGTGGTGTCATTTTATCACCGAGTGCCTTGGTGATCTGAGTTTGAAACTGGTGCGTCATGCTATTCCCCTTCGAGTGCCGAAGTCTTGGCAGCAGATTGACTAGCACTCAATCTTGATAAACATAATCAATATGAAAAATGAACAATGGATAGATTCCGGCACCGCGTGTGTGCTTCTCGGTGTGCGCCCGCAAACACTTTACGCGTACGTAAGCCGCAAACTCCTTCGCGCGTGCAGTGATCAAGGCGATGCAAGGCGCAGTCTCTACTCTAGGAGAGATGTAGAAGAGCTCGCTAGCCGTCATCGCCGCCCACGGGCACGCAAGGAAATTGCGGCCAAAGCAATGCGTTGGGGTGATCCAGTACTTGATACCGCAGTTTCGGGAGTGCGTGACGGCACATTGTATTTCGGCTCACGGTCTGCGACCGAATGTGCAACGGATATGACGCTCGAGGAGGTGTCGGCGCATCACTGGAGAGCTCCGGTCAACTCGAGTATTGAAACGCCCGTCTTGGAGTTATCGTCGACTTCACCACTTGAACGTGCCGTAGCGTATCTTGCTGCACATATCGGCAACGACAGGCCGGTACTGGGGCGCAGTCGGGATCAGATCGGGCGCGAAGGGTCGGTGCTGATTTCTTCGGTAACGGATGCCATAATTGGAAGATCAGTTAGCGGCCCGATTCACACCCAGCTTGCGCGCGTATGGGAGTTAGATCGGGAAAAGGCGGATATTGTTCGCAGCGCACTTGTTTTGCTGAGCGATCATGAACTTAACCCCTCAACTTTTGCTGTACGCGTTTGTACCTCAACTGGAGCAAGCCTTACAGCAGCAATTCTGGCAGGAATGG
>JAFLKA010000144.1 GCA_022712735.1 Marinosulfonomonas sp.
TGGCGCGGTGCGGATAGGCCGAATGCCCCTGCACGCCTTTCACTGTGAAATAGGCTGTCATTGATCCGCGTCGACCGATCTTCATCATCTCGCCCATCACATCGGGGCAGGTTGGCTCGCCAACGATGCAGGCGCTCATCGCTTCGCTTTTCGCAGCCATCCAGTCCAGCAAAGCGACGGTGCCATCCACCGCATCACCCTCTTCATCACCTGTGATCGCCAGAATGATCGCCCCGTCAGGCGGCGTCGCCCGCACAAAATCAATCGCGGCGGCGGCAAAAGCAGCAACCCCTGACTTCATATCAGTGGCCCCGCGCCCCCACAGCCAGCCATCGACAATGTCACCACAAAACGGATCACGGCTCCACGCGGCCTCGTCCCCCACGGGCACCACATCTGTATGGCCGTTAAACCCGAAGGTGCGGGCATGACCCTGCTCCCCCCAGCGGGCAAACAGGTTTGAAACCTCGCCACGATCCACACGCGTGCAGGAAAATCCCGCGTCCGTTAGCAGGGCCTCTAAAATCACCAGTGCGCCGCCCTCAATCGGCGTTACCGACGGGCAACGCAGCAGATCGGCGGTTAATTGTATAGGGTCTATCGGGGAAATCATTAGTGCCTCCTTGGTCCTGAACATCAATATATAGTTAGGCCGAACACCGTAACGCGCACAACCCCCCGATCCTGTTGCCCGCATGATACATAATCGCTCGCCTTGCGCGAGAAAGTGTTCGTAAAGGGTTAACAACGCGACATTTTGTTGTTTATATCAGCAAAATAATACTGACCCGAGGCAGGGCAAACGTAGGATCCAACGAGGTCCGAACCGAGCAGAAAAGTGTCCCCTGATACGGGGCCACGGGATAATTCCCGAACAGGCGTTTGCGCTGTTTCCGATGACGGAGACAGGCATGGCAGCAGCTGATGAGCTAACGATTAATTCCGGTGCCAGCGCAACGCTGATGGCCGACGCTATTTTTGGCGATGGCGTGACCGTGGTCAGTGCCAGCTATACTGGCGACAGTCGTTCATCCGGTATCTATTCGAATGGTGACGACCTTGCACCTGATGCAACCCCAAGCGATACGGGCGTGATCCTTTCGACAGGCAAGGTCAAGGATTACACCAACTTCCAAGGCCAATCGAACAATAATTCCGGCACATCCACCAACACCCATGGCGTGGATAACGACGCTGGATTTAACGCCATTGCCGGCGGCAATACCTATGACGCCGCGATTCTGGATATCGACTTTATCCCGACGGGCGACACCCTGACCATGCAGTTCACCTTCAGTTCCGAAGAATATCCTGAATACTGGTCATCATACTCTGACATCATCGGCGTCTGGATTAACGGAACCTACGTGCCGATGACCGTGGGCGATGGCGATGCGGATGTTGAAAACATCAATACAGCCACCAACGAAAACCTGTTTCTCGACAATACTTCTGGTGCCTACAACACCGAAATGGACGGGCTGACCATTACATTGACCCTGACCATTCCAGTGAACGCTGGCGTGGTAAACTCCATCCGTATCGGTGTCGCTGATCAGGGCGATTCTGCATATGACACCAACCTGCTGATTGCAGGTGACAGCATGCAGACCACTTTGGTCGCCATTGATGATTCAACGACCATGTATGCAGATGGCACCCGCATCATTGATGTTCTGGCAAACGACATCAACACAACGGGCGGCACACTGACGATCACCCATCTGAACGGTGTGGCTGTGACCATCGGCACCACCGTGACGTTGCCATCTGGTGAAACAGTGACCCTGAATGCCGATGGCACCATTACCGTTGTCGGCGACGTTGATGTTGATGTCATCAACTTCACCTATGGTATCGAAAGCTCGACAGGTGCGACTGATGTCGGCTTTGTTACCGTTGATACCATCCCCTGTTTTGTATCAGGCACCATGATCCTGACCCCCGATGGAGAGGTTGCGGTTGAAACCCTGCAAGCCGGTGATCTGGTGATGACCCATGATGACGGCGCCCAGCCGCTGCGCTGGATCGGACAACGCACCGTGGCTGCCAAAGACAGCTTTGCCCCCGTCCGTATCAAAGCGGACACTTTTGGCAAGCACCGTGACTTGCTGGTTTCGCCGCAGCACCGCGTCCTGATCCGTGATAGCCTAGCCGAGTTGCTGTTTGGCGAAGCCGAAGTTCTGGTGGCCGCCAAAGATCTGGTGAATGATAAATCTGTACGGGTGCAGGAAGGCGGGGATGTGACGTATGTCCACCTGCTGTTTGATCGCCATCAGGTTATCTTTTCCGAAGGGCTCACCACCGAAAGTTTCTTACCGGGGCCGCAGACAAGTCACGCCTTTGAACAGGATATTGTTGACGAAATTTGCGCCCTTTTCCCTGAAATAGACCCTGATACCGGGCTTGGGTACAGTCCTTCTGCACGTCGAACATTACGTGGATACGAGGCACAAATTCTAGTTTCTAACAGCATGGCCGCCTAATATTTAACACCACAAGGATACCGCACTTGCCCAACAAACCCCAAATCGGATGCATCCCCACCCCGCCTGTTGTTTGCGGCGCGATGATGCACCTTTCTCATGGGGGTCTTTAGACAATGGGAATGATCTGGCTTGCCAAAAATGACGTGCCATTGTCGATGCTTTGCGGCCCGAACCACATCCCGTCAACGGCGATGGCCCTGCAACCTGATCCAGAGTCGGATTTTCTGGAACGCGGCAGCATTATCGTTGAAGCCACCGTCGATCGGACAATCCCAAGTGCGATCCAGTTGCTGCAATGCAGTATTTCTGGCGAAATAATGTGCGACTTTTCTCTTTCGATAGACGGGCACGGCGCAGTCAAAGCCGACGTTCGGTACGGGAAATTGGGTAGCACCCTATTGGTGGCAGGAAACACATCCGAAACACACACGCAGCTGCGGATTACGTTTACATGGGACATGCAGGGCAAATCGGCACTGCTATCCGTCGAAAGCCCCGAGCATGGCACCCTAAACCAGACAGAGATAAATACCCCCCTGCCGATACCTCTGAAAATAATTGACGCACTTTTGCAGCAAAACTCACCTGCCCATACGGATTCCAGCATCACCTTTCTGGGAGTATCAGACCAGATCGAGCCCGTTGGGTTTACGCCCAGCATCGCCGGGCATTCCCCGATAGACACCCCGAACGGACCGGTCCCGATCGAGGCGCTGAAATGCGGTGACCTTGTCACAACCGTTGATAATGGCCCACAACCCATCCGCTGGATTTGCGAACGGTACGTACCGACACGTGGACTGTTTCAACCGTTGCGCCTGCGGGCACCATATTTTGGATTAACCCGCGATATTCTGGTTGCCCCCGAGCAGAGGCTTGTCTTTGAGAACACCGAAATCGAATACCTGTTCGGCGTCGAAAGCGTGCTGGTCGAAGCGCGGCATCTAACCAATAAAGTCAATGTCGTCCTTGAACCTGCAAAAGCCGACAACATCCGTTTGTATCAGCTTTTGTTTGACCACCACGAAATCATCACCGTGGCCGGATGCCGGATGGAGAGCCTGTTCGTGGGCCAGATCGCCAACAACCCCGATATGTTGAAATCTACTTTGCTAGGTGGCCTGCCAGCCGCCGATGTGCCGCACCACAAAGAAATGGCGCGCCCGTTACTGCGGTCATACGAGGCAATGACCCTGCAATCCGCTGCGTTCCACTAGCTATTTCCAGATTGTTTTTCCCTGCACCATGTTGCACTACTACGGCCACTGGGGGGACTAATTATGCGTATTTTGTTTGCGGCCTTATTGGCCAGCATTTTTTGCTCGACGGCGACAGCCCAAACCTTGCGGGTTTCCACCGTTACCCGCCCGCCGTTTTCAATGACACAGGATGGCGTTGACACCGGGTTTAGTGTCGAGCTGTGGAAAGCACTAATGATAGACATGCGCCGCAACTCCGAATTTGTGCGCACAGGCCAGTTTCCAGAAATGCTCGATATGGTCGATGATGGCACGGTAGATGCTGCCATCGCCAACATCTCGATCACGGCCAAACGCGAGGGGCGCTTTGATTTCAGCCACCCGATCTTTGAATCCGGCCTGCAAATCATGACCCATTCCGACAGATCGAACGGCGCGTCCATCTGGCGTGCCTTGTTCTCGAAAGACCTGCTATTGGCCATCGCCCTGTCCTTTGCCGTGCTGTTTGCTGGTGGTATGCTGATGTGGCGGTTTGAACGAAACCACGAGGAATATTTCGACATGCCCGCCCGCAAAGCCATGTTTCCGGCCTTTTGGTGGGCGCTTAATCTGGTGGTAAATGGCGGGTTCGAGGAACGTGTGCCTCGCTCTATCTTTGGCCGCCTGTTTGGCGTTTTGCTGGTTGTCTCGTCCCTGTTCATTGTCTCGCTGGTGGTCGCCAGAGTCACGGCGACGCTGACGATTGCCGAAATCCAGAACTCTGTCGGATCTATCAATGATCTGCACGGAAAATCTGTTGGCACGACATCCGGCTCAACAGCCAGTGGTTATCTAGATAGGCGTGAGGTGCGCCACCACGGTTATGACGACCTTGAAACGCTGCTGGCCGCTTTTGAAAGTAACGAGTTGGACGCTGTGGTTTTTGATGCACCGATACTGGCCTATTATGCCAATACCGAAGGGCGCCGTACTGCGCAGATCATCGGGCCGGTGTTCTTGCGTGAAAATTACGGGATTGTCTTGCCGCCGAATTCCCCCTTGGCAGAGCCACTAAATCAAAGCCTGCTGCGCCTGCGTGAAGACGGCACTTATGAAGACATCTATCGCAAATGGTTTGGAGTGCGTGGCGGTTAACGCGGTAACAGATCAGCAATCGTAGCGGCCAGCGCAGCGGGTGGCTGGCAAATCGCATCGGCGGCAGATAGTTAATCAAGCGATCCATAGCCCCACGTCACCCCGACCGATTTCATCACGACTGCACGGGCCGCATCGATATCATGGTGCC
>JAFLKA010000145.1 GCA_022712735.1 Marinosulfonomonas sp.
GCCGATACAGAGCTCGCTGCCCTGTCCGAAGCGCGCTCTGAAATGCAAAACGCACCATCCTTGCGCCTCGCCAATCTAACCCACCTGCAACACCCGATGTCCGTCGATCTGCACATCGAGGCCTGCGCCACCAAATCGAAACTGGTGATCGCACGGGTGCTGGGCGGGGCGGGCTATTGGAAATACGGGTTGGAGCAATATGCGGCGCATTTGCATGACGCAGGCGTGCCATTCGCCGCCCTTCCGGGGGATGACAAACCCGATCCCGACTTGTGGCGGCTTTCGACCGTTTCACGCGAGGATTACGATGCGCTCTGGGCCTATATGGTCGAGGGCGGGCCGCAAAACGCCACAGGCTTGCTTGGATATGCCAAGGCAATGCTGGATGACGGCGACAAACCAGTCGCCGCCACACCGCTGCTTCGGGCCGGTGTGTATTGGCCAGGCGCAGGTGTTGCTGACTTGACTGCCGCGCAGGAAAACTGGACCGACGGTGCGCCTGTTGTGCCACTGATTTTCTACCGCGCTTTGGTGCAAGGGGCGGGCCTGCATCCGATCAACCGGATGGTCAAAGCATTGCTGCGCCAAGGGCTAAACCCGCTGCCAATCTTTGTCGCCTCGCTAAGAGACCCCGTTTCGGTGGCAACGCTGGAACAGCTGTTCACCGCCGCCCCACCAGAAGTGATCCTGAACTGCACATCCTTTGCCGTCGGATCACCCCACCAAGGCGAGCATCACACGGGGCCATTGAACCCTCTTGCGATGCGGGCCGCCAACGGGTGCACAGTTTTTCAGGTGGTTCTTGCGGGATCAACCGAGGAGGCGTGGGAAGAGGGGCTAACCGGTCTATCGGCACGCGACATTGCGATGAACGTGGCCCTACCCGAAGTGGATGGGCGCGTATTAAGCCGCGCGATTTCTTTCAAGGGACAAGCATATTTTGACGAGGCAACGCAATGCCCGATCGCTGCATATCGGGCCCGCGGGGACCGTATCGGTTTTGTCGCGGAACTGGCCGCAAACTGGGCGAAATTGCGCCGCGTTAGCACGGAGAACCGTAAGGTTGCGCTGATCTTGGCGAACTACCCGAACAAGGATGGTCGGCTCGCCAACGGGGTTGGGCTGGATACCCCCGCATCAACAATGCATGTTCTGGATTTGCTCGCGAACGAGGGGTATTTCGTCTCTAATCCACCACAAAACAGTGATGGTCTGATGCAAATGATCCTTGCAGGGCCAACCAATTGGCTGACGGATCGCGCTCAAAAAACCGGCGGGGTGCAGATCAGTTTCGCGGACTACCAGATCGCCTATGGTCAGTTGCCGTGGGAATTGCGCGAAAAGATCGAGGCGCGTTGGGGCGCACCAGATCAAGATCCGTTCTACACAGTGGGCGAAGTCGATTGCGGGCATTTTTCCCTGTCGGTTTTGCAGTTCGGCAATGTGGTGGTCGGCTTGCAACCTGCACGCGGCTATAACGTTGATCCGACCGAGACCTACCATTCCCCCGATCTGGTGCCGCCGCACAACTATCTGGCGTTCTATTTCTGGATGCGCAATCAATTCGGCGCGCACGCAATTGTGCATATGGGCAAACACGGCAATCTGGAATGGTTGCCCGGCAAGGCGCTGGCGCTCTCTGACGCTTGTCTGCCCGAAGCCGTGCTGGGCCCAATGCCGCATATCTACCCATTCATCGTAAATGACCCCGGCGAAGGCACCCAAGCCAAACGCCGCGCACAAGCGGTAATTATTGATCACCTTACGCCGCCGTTAACGCGCGCAGAAACCTATGGACCGCTGAAAGAACTGGAAGCACTGGTCGATGAATATTACGAAGCCGCAGGGGTGGACCCGCGCCGGATTGAATACCTGCGCTGCGAGATATTATCACTGACATCCGTGACAGGATTGGCCGAAGATGCTGGCCTAACAGGCAGCGATGAAGATGGTGATTTGGCCAAGCTGGATTCCTATTTATGCGAACTGAAAGAAGCACAGATACGGGATGGATTGCATGTGTTCGGCCAATCCCCCACGGGCCGGTTGGAACGTGATCTGACGCAAGCTTTGGTTCGGGTGCCACGTGGCGAGGGGAAAGAGGCAGATGCGTCTCTAATCCACGCTATTTCAGATGATTTAGGGTTGGGGTTTGACCCGTTAGACGCGGATATGGCCGCCAATTGGGGTGGCGCAAAGCCTGACGTTCTAATGGGGGTTTGCGATGATAACTGGCGCAGCGCGGGCGACACAATTGAACGGTTGGAGATGCTCGCATCTGCAATGCTGGATGGTGATCAACCCGCCCCTGGCCCGGCATCTAAGGCCGTTATGGCCCATGTTAAAACCGTGGTTCGCCCCAGTGTAACATCCTGTGGCCCTGCGGAAGGGGCGGGCCTTCTCACCGCCCTTTCAGGGCAATTCGTCGCCCCGGCACCATCCGGTGCGCCCACGCGGGGACGGCTGGATGTCCTCCCAACAGGCCGCAACTTTTTCAGCGTTGATAGCCGCGCAGTGCCAACGCCAACCGCATGGGCCTTGGGCTGGAAATCAGCCAATCTGCTGATTGAAAAGCACTTGCAAACACACGGCGACTGGCCCCGTAGCATGCTGCTGACCGCATGGGGCACGGCCAATATGCGAACCGGTGGCGATGATATTGCGCAGTGTTTGGCCCTGATGGGAGTGAAACCAACATGGGATAGCGCCAATCGGCGGGTCACCGGTTTCGAGGTGTTGCCGCAAGGCGTTTTGGGGCGGCCTAGGGTGGACGTAACCCTGCGCGTCTCAGGCTTTTTCCGCGATGCGTTTCCTCAGCTGATTTCGCTGGTAGATAGTGCAGCCCGCGCCGTGATGGCGCTGGACGAGCCTGCTGATCTGAACCCCGCCGCGGATCGTTTCCGCCGCGAGGGAGAGGAGGCCGCTTACCGTGTGTTTGGCTCTAAACCCGGGGCATATGGCGCAGGTCTTCAGGCGATGATTGACGAGCGGTTGTGGGCAGACAAGGCCGATCTGGCCGAGGCGTATCTGGAATGGGGCAGTTATGCCTATGGCAAAGGGAGCGAGGGGCGCAAGGACCGCAAGGGGTTTGAGACGCGGCTCACGCAGACCGAAGCCATCGTGCAAAATCAGGATAATCGCGAGCATGATCTGCTGGACAGCGATGATTATTACCAGTTCGAGGGCGGCGCGGCGGCGGCGGTTTCTACCCTACAGGGCCGCGACAGGCCGATTTATCACAATGATCATTCGCGCCCTGAGCGCCCTGTCATCCGTACATTAGAAGACGAGATTGGCCGCGTGGTTCGCTCGCGGGTGGTAAACCCGAAATGGATCGAGGGGGTCAAGCGGCACGGCTATAAGGGCGCGTTTGAAATGGCTGCGACGGTCGATTATCTGTTCGCCTTTGCCGCCACCACGGGGGCCGTGCGCGGGCATCATTTTGATCTGGTCTATACGGCGTTTCTGGACGATGACGGCACACGCGAATTTATCGCGGACAACAACGCGCCAGCCTTACGCGAAATTGCCCAACGCTTGAACGAGGCGATTGAGCGGGGTTTATGGGTGCCAAAGTCGAATACAGCACGGGCGCGGTTGGTGGATTTGGCCCGTTAACCACAATCCAGCCGTGCGGTCATAAGCGCCGGATCCCCCTTCATTGAAGCAGGCACCACTTTGCATCCGCTTGCAATCTCCATCGCTCTGGCCGCTTTGGGAAAGGTATTGCCGATCTTTGGCACGCGTTCAAAATTGGTGCGGATTGCCTCGGCGCTATCTTTGCGGATACGGATTTGAAAGGTGCTTCCCTGAACTTCGATCGTTTGCGACTCGACCCCCATAAATGCGGGATGCGGGCTGTCACATGATGCCAAAACCAACGAAATCACAAAGCCAAACCAAACTAGACGCGCCATATTTTCACCTTCGATTACACATAACCGATATTGTCAGCAGCATAGTTAACAACAGATTAATCCTGATCATTTCACCTGCAACAGTTTGCCACATGCATCCTATATACAGAATCATCTATATCATATTCAACTTATTGAATGTATATGGAGACGGACAATGCACCCTTCAACAAACAGACCGGCCGACACCTATTCGCCGCTCTACTTCCTCGCGTCCCTTGGCACCGGAGGACTGACGGTTACGTTCTTTATGTATTTGATGTTCTGGGTGCCGCACCCCGGTCGTCCCGTTCCTATTTTCGAGGACATCATCGCCGCCTTTAGCACCGGATCAATCGCCACCCAGATCATGATCATCATCGCCATGGCGGGCGTCGGGATCATGTCGTTCATGAATATCCGCTCGCTGATCTGGAACCTTTCGGCCTTTTCCGCGTTTCGCAAAACCGAAGCCTATCAAACCCTGAAAAACAGCAACGCCGAAAGCACCCTGCTGGCAATGCCATTGGCATTGGCAATGTCGGTGAATGTCGGCTTTATGGTTGGCCTGGCATTTGTTCCCGGCCTGTGGAGCGTTGTTGAATATCTGTTCCCTCTGGCGTTGATTGCGTTCATTGCAATCGGCTGGATCGCCTTTAGCTACATCGGTGATTTTCTGGGGCGCGTGTTGACCAAAGGCGGGCTGTTCGATGTCACATCGCACAATTCCTTTGCTCAACTTTTGCCTGCCTTCGCCTTGTCCATGGTTGCCGTGGGCCTATCCGCCCCCGCCGCCATGAGCGGCAATGCGGTGACCGTTGGTCTGGGCCTAATCCTGTCCACATTCGTTGGCATTGCCGCGGTTATCTATGCGTTGTTTGCGGCCTTCACCGCGTTTAACTCGATGCTGCACTACGGCACAGCCAAGGAATCCAGCCCGACACTGCTGATCATCATTCCATTGGTAACCGTTCTGGGCATCACATTCTTGCGTCAAAACCACGGGCTGCATATGCAATTTGATGCGCATAGTACCGCAGGCGAAACCATGATGATGCTGGCAAAAGCCCTCACCATTCAGCTGGTATTCCTTGGCCTTGGTCTGGTTGTTCTAAAGCGCGAGGAATACTTCAAAGACTTTGTCTTTGGCAAGAAAACCTCGCCTGGTTCTTACGCACTGGTTTGTCCCGGCGTGGCCCTGTCAGTGATGACACAGTTCTTCATCAACGCGGGTCTCGTATCGGCTGGCCTAGTTGACAAATTCTCGGCCACATATTGGGCGCTGACCGCTGTTGCTGTTGCGTTCCAGTTTGCAATGGTCGTGCTGGTGTTCCGCCTGAACAAACAACACTTTGGCAAACCACGCACATCAGGCGCTGTGCCAGCAGAATAGCCAACACACCCAAACCCGACACAAGCGGGCGGCCTAAATGGTCGCCCGCACTTGCATCCGGGACCATGTCGCCGCAATGTGTTTCCTGCAAACAGGAGGGCATAAAATGACTGATGACACCGACCGCCACGCAATGAAAATGGCCAAGAAGAAGGCTGCGCGCGATAAAATCATGGCGACCAAGACCGATCAAAAGGGTCTGATCATCGTTCATACCGGCAAGGGCAAGGGCAAATCATCCGCCGCATTCGGGATGATCTTTCGCTGCATCGCCCATGATATGAAATGCGCCGTCGTGCAGTTCATCAAAGGTGGCATGTCGACGGGCGAGCGTGATCTGATCCTTGCCAAGTTTAGCGATGAATGTGAGTTTTACACCATGGGCGAAGGGTTCACATGGGAAACGCAGGATAAATCCCGCGACACCGAAATGGCTGCGGCGGCTTGGGAAAAAGCCAAAGACCTGATCCGTGATCCCGCCAATAAAATGGTGCTGTTGGACGAAATCAACATCGCCCTGCGCTATGATTACATCGACATCAAGGATGTGGTCGAATTTCTGACAAACGAAAAACCCGAAATGACCCATGTGGTTCTAACGGGGCGCAACGCCAAAGAAGACCTGATCGAAATCGCCGATCTGGTAACGGAAATGGAGCTGATCAAGCACCCGTTCCGCTCCGGCATCAAAGCGCAGATCGGGGTCGAGTTTTAGAGCAAATCCAATCC
>JAFLKA010000329.1 GCA_022712735.1 Marinosulfonomonas sp.
GGATCTCGACGCAAGAGTTTATCGTAGAATATGCTGCGTGTCAGACGCTGGCGTTCCCGATCTTCTCGGCGTGCTGCAGAACTCTAAGCTTGCGCTGAATCTCTCGTTCTTCGTTTGTCATCAAAACTTCCTCCACCCTAATTCAGGGAATTTATAGGAAGTGTCCCGAGAGTCCGTACATATCTACAGGAGCAGTGGGATCGACAAGACGCTTGCAGTTTCCAACCAGAGCATTGGTGGATTTTGTGAAACTATATTTTGATAAAGCTCTCTGATCAAAGAAAACCTGCGATCAAGTGCTTAGCATTACATGGCAGCAGAGAGGTTAAACACAGTCTGTGTAGATCATCATCCGGCGGCAACTACGATGCGAAATGGTGGGTGAGTGCTAAACATGTCGATTTGATTTCGATTGCTGACAACATGAAAATCAATACCCTTGACCTAATCGACTTTCGGAAAACCCCGTGAGCCGTGGGATTGCAGGCTTACTTATTGCGATAGGCTTCCAGGGTGCGCATCGTTTGCTTGCGAACAACCCGCCTTAGGGATGTTGCATCACTGTAGCCAACACGCACAGCGATTTCATCGCTGGTAAGGTGTGTTGTCTTGGCCAGTTTAATCGCCTGTAACACCCGTATGGTTTGCAAAAACTGGGTTGGGGTCATTGCCGTGACCTTGGTCAGACGCCGGGCAAATGTCCGCAGACCTAAGCCGCTTGCCTCGGCCAAATCACGGGTCTCAATTTTGCTCCTGATGTTTTTGCGCACATGAGATTCGGCTTTTCGAAGCAGAGGGTCTGCGGCGACAAGGGTTGCAACGGATAAGTAAGGCACCTGACTGCGGCGGTCATCGACAAGCAGAAACCGGCGGCATTCCTCGGAAATTGCAAACCCGGCAAATCGTTCGGCCAAAGCCAGCATCAGATCTATATGCGCGAGGGCGGCGCCGGCGGTAAATAAATCCCCGTCCTGCACAACAATTTCTCCGGCTTTCAATTGTGCCTTGGGGAACAATTCGTGCAAAAGAGGTGCCAACCACCAGGTTGTGGTGACTTTCTTGTGATCAATAAGGCCCATTTTGCCGAGCAAAAATACTCCGGTGCAGGAGGTTGCGATAACGGTTTGCGGCCCGATTAGGGTGAAAATGGCGCGGGCCACGTCGTCAAAGCCCTTTTTTTGCAAGGCGCTTCTAATTTCGCTCTCCGATGACATTTCCAATCCGGGGAGAATAATAATATCGGCAGATGCGGGTTTCCCCAAAACATCCGAAGGCTTGACCCGTGCCACATCAAATGGCGCGGCCACCCCGAGCAATCCGGCAACCCTATTCGCGGTCTCTAATATATCGACCGACAAAGCCAGGCTGGACGACATAAATTGGGGCGGCTCGATGACATAGGCTTTGGTAGCGATCATTGTCTTGTTCTGCCTGTTTAATGTCATTAACGACACTATCTAGGCGTCGCAATACGGCCCATAGTCAAGTGGAATTGATGCTAGGACGCAAAAAATGCCAGACCAAACCTTAGAAACCGACGACTTGCTTGAGGACTTTAGCCAACGTGTGATCACCCTGAATGGTGTCGAAAAAACGGTTCACATCACCGGGTCTGGGCCTGCGGTGATTGTCATGGCTGAAATGCCCGGCATCAGCCCGCATTTGGCGCGGTTCTCGCGGTGGGTTCGCGAGGCCGGGTTCACGGTTTACATGCCGTCGCTGTTTGGCCGAGATGGTGCTGTACCAGAGGCCAAAGAAGGTGCCGAGATCTTCCAACGGGCCTGTGTCAGCGCAGAATTCCGCGCCTTTGCTGCGAATAAATCAAGCCCGGTAACCCAGTGGCTTCGCGCTCTGGCAAGGCTTGCCCATCAGGAATGTGGCGGCCCCGGTGTGGGCGCGATCGGCATGTGCTTCACTGGAAATTTCGCGCTCTCGATGATGCTTGAGCCTTCAATGCTGGCGCCGGTTATCTCGCAACCGTCCCTCCCTTTGGACAACTCCGCAGGTATCGAAAGCCCCCCCGAAGAAATGGATGCCATCCGCCAGCGGCTTGAAAAAGATGACCTGACCGTATTGGCCTATCGTTTTGAAGGGGATAGGTTTTGCATGGCCCAACGGTTTGAAGCCTATGAAGCGGCGCTTGGCGAGCGGTTTGTGGGGCATGTTCTACCAGACAGCGCGGCCAACCCCGATGTTCCTCCCTTTTTCAAAACCCATGTAACAAGCCCGCATAGTGTCGTCACCGCGCATTTAATTGATGAAGCTGGCCAACCAACAATGGTTGCAAAGGACGAAATTCTCGCCTTCTTTGCTGCGCGGCTTCTTGGGTAGGCCTATTTGACAGGTGCGCCCGTTGCGGCGTCCTTCTGGCCGCCTCCCGAGGCATAGGGGAGGTAAAACTTTGTCAGGTCTTCGGCGTAGGTATCGCCTTGGTCCATTGTTTTAACAAGAGCTGAATTGGCTTGTATTTTCAACCACCAGCGGTTGTAATGCGCCCAAACGGGTGTGTCGTTTGGCAAGTGAAAGCCTTTGTAATGGGGCAAAAGCAATGCAATGCGCAGGGCAAACGGGGCAAAGGTGAAATCTACCGCATCGGGCGCGGAACCGCTAAAAAAATCGCCCTTTGTTGACATGGCACCGGCAAATATCGACAGGCCGGAAATCATTCGGCCTTTGGCTTGGGCCGCGTTTTCACTATCCCGTTCTGCCCGAAGGAACTGGTAAAAATGGGGGATGATTTCACGCCCTTGAAAATCAATCCAATAGCGCTGTTCGGCGCGCTGATCTGGGTCTGGCGAAAACAGCGTGCCGGACCTGTCGGTATCCTCCAGATACTCCAAGGTTCGGGTTGAATCGGGGATATTCAGGGCCGCCTTATCGGGATTCTCAACCGTAATCACCGGCACTTGCCCCAAGCCGCGCGACACATCCAGCCAGAATTTGGTTTTGTCATAAGGATCAATCTCAACATAGGTATA
>JAFLKA010000146.1 GCA_022712735.1 Marinosulfonomonas sp.
GGGGCTGGGAACGATACCATCACCACGGGTGACGATGCCGATACGATCTACGGTGGCACCGGCAATGACACCATCGACGGCGGGATCGACGCCGATACAATCGACGGCGGTGACGGCAACGACACCATTATCGGTGGCGAAGGCTCTGACATCATCGACGGCGGTGCTGGCGACGATGTGATCTATGCCGGACTCGATCCGTCCTTCCCGGATGCGTTGAATATCCCTGATGATGGCACTGGTCCATTCGGCCCTGATCTGGTGCCAAACAACGGCATGGACACGGTCCACGGTGGCGACGGCAACGACACTATCTTTGGTGCGGATGACGACGACACATTGTTCGGCGATGCTGGTAATGACTACATCGACGGCGGGATCGACGACGATACCATCGATGGTGGATCGGGTGATGATACGCTGATCGGTGGTCAGGGCTCTGACACCATCTCTGGCGGGGCTGGTCGTGATACCATTCTTGGCGGTGATGATGGCGATACGGTCGACGGTGGCACAACGGGCGACGATTTCGACATACTGGACCTTACCGGTTCTGGTCCGTTGCGTGTTGTTGGTGAAACGGTCGATGCCGATGGGGACTCTACCTCGGGTACGGTTGAATTCCTTGACGGGGCTGGCAATGTCACCGGTTCGATGACCTTCACTGAAATCGAGCAGGTCATTCCATGTTTCACCCCTGGCTCAATGATTGCGACACCAAAAGGTGAGCGTCTGGTCGAGGAGCTGCGTGAAGGTGACAAGGTTATCACCCGCGACAACGGCATTCAGGAAATCCGCTGGGTTGGCGAAAAGAAAATGGATTGGAAAGCCCTGGCTGCCAACCCGCATCTGAAGCCAGTCCTGATCCGCAAAGGATCACTGGGTAACGATCTGCCAGAACGCGATATGATGGTATCTCCGAACCACCGTATGCTGGTGGCCAACGACAAAACTTCGCTATACTTTGAAGAACGCGAAGTTCTGGCAGCGGCCAAGCATCTGATCAACAATCAGGGTGTCCATTCGGTTGACACAATGGGTATTAGCTATCTGCACTTTATGTTCGACAACCACGAAGTCGTGCTGTCGGATGGTGCCTGGACCGAGAGCTTCCAGCCTGGTGACTACACTTTGCAAGGCATCGGCAATGCGCAACGCAACGAAATACTGGAACTGTTCCCCGAGCTGGCAACAGCCGAAGGGATCAATAGTTACCAAGCGGCGCGCAGAACCCTGAAGGCGCACGAAGCGCGGCTTCTGGCGAAATAGACAGGCTTGCGTTAAATTGAATTCATCTGGCTGACTGAGCGCATTTACTTGCAAACGCTGCCTCGGTCAGCCAGATGAACACCGCTTTTCCATTTAACCGCAGACCCACATGAATATGCAGCTTTCTTAAGGCCCCAGTGCCTTGAGGGAATGAAGATCGGAGGTTGGTTTAACACCAGCCTCCGATTTTTTTGTTGCAAAGGGTGCGGGGACGGTGGACCTTGGTTGGTGAAGATAACCAACAGCAGGGACAGCTATGAAACCGTATCTAAAAACAACCCCGACACGCGATGGATTTTTCGGCGACTATGGCGGGGCGATGTTGCCGCCGCCACTGGTGCCGCATTTTGAGGAAATCGCCGCCGCCTATGACGAGATATCCAATTCCGCTGATTATATCCGTGATCTGCGCTATATCCGCAAACATTTTCAGGGCCGGCCAACGCCGATTTCCTATTTCAAAAACCTGTCCAAAATCTGTGGCGGGGCGCAAATCTATGCCAAGCGCGAGGATCTGAACCACACGGGCGCGCATAAGCTGAACCACTGTATGGCCGAAGGATTGCTGGCCAAACACATGGGTAAAACCAAACTGATTGCCGAAACTGGCGCGGGTCAGCACGGTGTAGCGCTGGCAACAGCAGCGGCCTATTTTGGTATGGAATGCGAAATCCACATGGGCGAGGTCGACATGGCCAAAGAAGCACCCAATGTGGTGCGGATGAAATTGCTCGGCGCCGTGGTGGTGCCTGTGGGCGAGGGGGCCAAGACCCTGAAAGAAGCTGTGGATTCAGCTTTTGGCAGCTACATGGGCCAAGCCGATAAGGCGCTGTTCGGCATCGGATCGGTGGTTGGGCCGCACCCGTTTCCCAAAATGGTGCGCGATTTCCAGACCATCGTCGGGCTGGAATCCCGCGAGCAATTTTTCGAGATGACAGGTAATTTGCCTGATATCGTTGCGGCTTGTGTCGGCGGCGGCTCTAACGCTATGGGCATATTCTCGGGCTTCATTGATGACGAAGGTGTTGCGCTGGTCGGGGTTGAACCGGGTGGCACATCTTCAAAGCTGGGCGACCATGCGGCGACCATGACCTATGGTCAGGATGGCGACATCCACGGGTTCCACACCAAACTGCTGGTGGATGCGGCGGGCGAACCGGCGCCGGTAAACACCATTGCCTCGGGGCTGGATTACCCCGGTGTCGGGCCGGAGCACGCGCATTTGCAGAAAATCGGGCGGGCGGAATATGTGACTGCGGATGATAAGGAAACGCTAAAGGCGTTTTATGATCTGTCGCGCCATGAGGGTATTATTCCGGCGCTGGAATCTGCCCATGCGGTGGCCTACGCGATGCGCGAGGCCAAGAACCATCAGGGTAAATCCATTCTGATCAACCTGTCGGGCCGTGGCGACAAAGACATTGATTATGTCGCTGAAACCTTCGGTTTCGGGGAATAATTTTTCAAAAATTATTCGGTGGCGCCCTGTGTGAATGGGGCGCCACATTTTTGGCTATTTTGTCTCGTTGATCATTGCTTGCTGGTCTGGCTATTTACGGGTCAGGGCGCGCGGCCCAAACAATGACAAGGCCAATATAATATGTTCATCCCGCCCAAACCTGTCTCTGAATATCCGTGGTATATAAGGCTGTTTTTCTGGAAACAGAAAAAGACCTATGGCAAGGTGTTGGAGCCTGGAATGCTGTGGGCGCGTTCTCCCAGCGTGTTTGTCGGAGTGGCGATTCTGTACGGAGCGCTGAACCGCAAGCGCTCGCGGATTGATCCGGCGTTACGATCCTTGGTGACGGTGCGGGTGTCACAGATCAACCACTGTGAATTTTGCGTCGACATCAACGCCTCGACCTTGATGAAGCGTGGCGTGTGTGAAGAAAAGGTTGCGCATTTGGCGGGGTGGCGTCACCACGAGGGTTTTGACGCGATGGAGCAGGCCGCGTTGGAATTGACCGAGGCGATGACCTATACGGACCGCGATGTGGACGCCGCCATCATGGACCAGCTAAAGCAGCATTTTGACGATGACGCTGTGGCCGAGCTGTGCGGTTTGATCGCGTTCCAGAACATGTCGAGCAAATATAATGCCGCACTGGATATTCCGGCGCAGGGGTTCTGCCAGATGCCATTGGCCACGATCAATAAAGAAGTTGATTAGGGACAGTTGCGCCATGCAGCCCAGTCCTCGGGGGTGTCCAGATCGGTGATGGCGTGATTTTCTGGCAGTGGGACAAGCCGCACTTTGCCTGCATGTTGGCGTAACAAATGCCGCGCGCCCGCGTCCCCGTGAAAGACATCTGGGTCATTCAAGGCCCATCGCGGCAGCAGAACGGGGTTGCCTGCTGTGCCATCTGCACTGGTGGCACGGTGGATATTTTTATTAGGATCACCCATGAAGGCATTGATAAGGCTCAAATAATCCCCTGTTTCTATCTCTGGCATATCCGCCAGTGCCACCAACACTCCCGCAGCATCATCCGGCAGCGCCTTCAGACCTGCACGCAAGGACGCCGCCATACCCTGACTGGCATCTGTGACTTTGATCCGTCGCACATCCAGCCCTGACAGCGCGGCGCGGCGCGTTGTATCCCCATCAGGCATCGCCACCAGCACCGGATGCTCCGTCGCCACCGCACGGCGCACCACATGGCGCAACAGCGTGCGGCCGCCAACATCCATCAGCAGCTTGTCGCGGCCCATCATCCGGCTTGAGGCACCGGCTGCAAGGATAAGGATCGGGATCGTCATAAATGCAGCTTA
>JAFLKA010000147.1 GCA_022712735.1 Marinosulfonomonas sp.
TACCCAAAACATCCGACATGGAGTAAAGGCCCGGTTTGCAATTGTGTGCCCATAGTGCTGCTTTCACTGCGCCATTGGCAAAGATGTCTCGTGATTGTGCCTTGTGGCTGAGAATGATTTGTTCATCGGGGCCGGCAAAAATTACCGAATGTTCGCCAACCACGCTGCCACCGCGCAAGGTCGCAAAACCGATATCACCGTTAACCCGCGCACCGGTATGCCCGACGCGCGACTTCACAGCCCGATCATCAAGGTCGATTTCCCGGCCATCTGCTGCAGCCTGTCCAAGCAGCAGTGCGGTGCCTGAAGGTGCATCGATTTTGTGACGGTGGTGCATTTCAACAACTTCAATATCAAAATCTTCATCAAGCGCACCAGCAACCTGTTTGATCAGCGAGGCGAGCAGATTGACACCAAGACTCATATTGCCGGACTTTACAATGCGGGTATGGCGGGCAGCTGCTTTTATGGCAGCCTCATCTTCTTTGGAAAATCCGGTTGTGCCAATGACATGGACAACCCGCGCCTGCGCTGTAATTTCTGACAAGGCAACAGTTGCCGCAGGAACGGTAAAATCAATGATCCCGTCGATCGACAGGGCCAGTTCAAGCGGGTTGTCGGTAATCGAAATACCGATATCACCAATGCCGGCCAGCAAACCCATATCCTGCCCCAGATATCGTGACCCGGCAGGTTCCAGACCGCCCGCAACTTCGCAATCTGCATTTTCATGGATAACCCGCGTCAGGGTTCGGCCCATCCGGCCGCCCGCACCTGCTATGGCCAATCGCATCGCGCTCATTCAGGCACCCTCAACAATCAAAATATCTGCGATGCCGGCATCGCGTCGTTTTTCTTTGGCCATTTGATATTCCGGTGAATTATAGCAATCCAATGCATCCTGATAAGAAGGAAATTCAATGATGACATTGCGGGCGTGACCATTGCCTTCAAGTATGGTGTGCTGGCCACCACGAGCCAGAATTCCGGCACCATATTTTTTAAACGCAACAGCAGAGCCTTCAATATATTTTTGATACTGATCGGCATCTGTTACCGTTACATGTGCAACCCAATAGCCTTTCATCGCCTTAACCTCTTAAAACGCCACCAGTGGCTTTTTGTACCTTTTCGACAACTTTAGCACAAACCGCTTCAATGTCTTCATCGGTCAGTGTTTTATCCTTGGGTTGCAAAGTTATTTCCAGCGCCACAGATTTTTTGTTTTCGCCCAATGAAGGTCCGGCAAAGATATCAAAAACTGAAACATTGCTGATCAGTGATTTATCGGCGCCTTTGGCAGCTTTTTCAAAATTGATTGCTGCAACACCACTGTCGACCACAAAGGCAAAATCGCGTTTAACCGTCATCAAGTCGGAAGTCCTTAGTGCCGCGCGGGTGGCCGTTTTCTTTTTGCCTTGCGGTATGTTGTTCAAAACGATCTCAAAGGCAACCAGCGGGCCTTTGACATCAAGTTTTTCAAGAACGTAAGGATGTATTTCACCAAACCAGCCAAGCTGGTTTTTCGGGCCAAGCTGGAAGGTGCCTGAACGACCGGGATGGAACCAGTCCGGCCCACCCTGAACCACTTGCAGGCTGTCAACCGGCGCACCGGCAGCTTTCAGGGCTGCCAGCGCATCGGCTTTGGCATCAAAACAGTCAACCGCCCGAGCCTCATCGGCCCAATGGCGTTGGACCATGCTGCCCCGGCGAACACCGCCAGCGCGAAGTGTTTCGTCTTCCGGCTTATCACCGGCATAAGCCTGTCCGACTTCAAACAAACTGACATCACTATAACCACGCGCCACATTGCGCCCGGCAGCGGTAATCAGATTGGGCAGCAGTGACGGGCGCATGTCAGAAAGTTCAACTGACATCGGGTTTGCCAGTTTGAGTTCAGGTGTGCCACCGCCAAAAAGTTCGGCCTGTTCGCTCGACAGAAAGGACCATGTCACAGCTTCCAGCATGCCGCTGGCTGCCAGCGTCCGCCGAGTTCTCAGCATACGTTTTTGCAACAGGGTCAAAACCGGCTTTGCAACGCCACTATCGCGTGGCAGCGGAACTTCTGGTACATTGTCCAGTCCGACAATCCGGCCGATCTCTTCCACCAAATCAGCCTCACCATAAATGTCGGGGCGCCAGCTTGGAACCTTGCAGTCAAGACCGCCGTCGGCCTGTGAAACGGCAAAACCAAGGGCGGTTAAAATACGGGTCTGTTCATCCAGCCCGATATCAATCCCCCCAAGGGTTTTGATCCGGTCATGGCGCAGGAAAAACGACCGGTTGGTATCAGGCGTTTGTCCGGCTTCGACAACTTCGGAAATCTCTCCACCGCAAATCTGCAAAATCAGATCAGTTGCGATATCAACACCGTTATAGAGAAAAGCCGGGTCAACACCGCGCTCAAAACGATATCTGGCATCTGACTGGATGTTCAATTTGCGTCCGGTGGTAGCTGTTCGTATCGGGTCGAAATAAGCGCATTCCAGAAAAACATCTGTGGTGTCTTCCTGACAACCGCTGGCCTCACCGCCCATGATCCCACCCAGCGCTTCTGGGCCATTGTCATCAGCAATGACGGTCATGGTTTCATCAAGTTCATGGGTCTTGCCATCAAGCGCTGCCAGCGTTTCACCTTTTTTTGCCAGCCGGACATGAATATTACCCTTAACCTTTGCCACATCAAAAACATGCAACGGGCGGGCAAAGGCAAAGGTGACATAGTTGGTAATGTCAACCAGCGCTGAAATAGGCCGCAAACCGATGGCGCGCAATCGTTGTTGCATCCATTTAGGTGACGGACCATTGCTGATGCCGCGAAAATAGCGCCCAACAAAATGCGGACATGGTGTTGTGTCGTCACCGGAAAAATCCAGCGAAACCTTGATCGGGCTTTCAAACTGGCCCTGGCGTTTTTCCGTCTTGAAAACCTTCAGGGTGCCAAGTCCTTTGGCAGCAAGGTCCCGCGCCACACCGTAGATGCCCAAGGCATCGGGCCGGTTCGGGGTGATGGCAATATCAATCACCGGATCATCAAGCTCAAGAGCAATGGCCGCTGGTGTGCCGATTTCAAAATCACCGGCCAGCTCAATAATCCCGTCATGTTCATCCGAGATCAGCAATTCACGTTCCGAACACAGCATACCGGCAGATTCAACACCGCGAATAACACCTGTCTGCAGATCAACACCGGTTCCGGGAACATGTGTCCCTGCGGCAGCAAAAATGCCCACCAGACCGGTTTTGGCATTGGGCGCACCGCAAACCACCTGCACCATGCCATTGATGGTTTCGACATCACAGACGCGAAGTCGGTCGGCATCGGGGTGTTGACGGGCTTTTTTAACGCGAGCGACGGTGAAGTCAGCCAGCGTTTCAGCCATGTTTTCAACGCCCTCTACCTCAAGGCCGGTATCGTTCAGGGCAGTAATGATTTCATCAAGCGAGGCATCTGTATCGAGATATTCTTTCAGCCAGGAGAGGGTAAATTTCATGACAGGCCTCCTGCCAGGGTCGGCACATTAAGGGCCGAGAACCCGTAATGACGCAGCCAGCGCAAGTCAGATTCAAAAAATGCCCGCAA
>JAFLKA010000244.1 GCA_022712735.1 Marinosulfonomonas sp.
GGTTTTCTGGGCTTGTGGAACACACTTGCCATCGTGGTTGCCACTGCATTTCTGGGCACATGGCTGGTTCGCACCCAAGGGGTTGCAGCGATGAATCAGGTGCGCGGATCATTTTCCGAAATGCGTGACCCGACCGAACCATTGGCCAATGGCGCAATGATCCTGTTTGCGGGCGCTTTGCTGCTGACCCCGGGATTTTTCACCGATGCTGTCGGGTTTTTACTGTTGTTCCCGCCTTTTCGCGCCGCTGCGTTCAAATACGCCAAAAGCCGCATAAAGGTGCAGACTTTTACAGCGGGCGCGCCCCCGCCACACCGTCAAAACCCGTCATCAAACGTGATTGATGGCGAATATACCGAAATTACGCCAGATAAACCCCCTTCGGACAAGCCTTCAGGCTGGACGAAGGATTGAGGCCCGTCACCGGACCTGCTAACCACTTTGCAACATAATTCCATCAGGAGAGACAAGATGGCCGAAAACGGCACCGAAGCCCCACAAATTAAAATGCAGGTTCTTGCGCAGTTCATCAAGGATATGTCCTTTGAAAATGCTGTTGCGCAAAAAGGCGTCGAAGGCGACGTTCAGCCAGACATTCAGGTTCAGGTTAATCTGGACGCCAAAAAGCGCCCCGTTGATAACCAGTACGAGGTTGTAACAAAATTCAACATCACCTCGAAAAATAAAACTGGCGGCGAGCCGCTGTTTTTGCTGGAGCTGGAATACGGCGGCATTTTTCTGATCGAGAATGTGCCAGAGGATCAACTGCACCCGTTTTTGTTGATCGAATGTCCGCGGATGCTGTTCCCGTATATACGCCGCATCGTTGCTGACATCACCAGCGATGGCGGCTTCCCGCCGCTTAATCTGGAAAACATTGATTTCCTTGCGCTGTATCGTTCCGAACTGGCCCGCCGTGCGGAAACTGAAGATAAACCAAAAGCAGACGCCTAAGATTTAGACCAAATTGCGCCGTCGCCCATGTTTTTTACAAAGGTGTCATGGGCGGCGGCTTCTTCTTTGGTGAGCTTGCATGCCAGCGCTGTTGGGCGTGGACGCGGGCGCCATCCATCATCAACATCAGACCCCGCTGATGATGCGTCCGTTGCCAGCGCAAAGCCGGATTGACGACCGCCCAGCAATTCCAGATACACCTCGGCCAGAATTTCCGAATCCAGCAACGCGCCGTGCAGGGTGCGTGACGAATTATCAATTCCAAACCGGCGGCATAGCCCATCCAGTGACGCATTTGCGCCAGGGAATTTTTTGCGGGCGATTGCCAATGTGTCCAGCGATTGGCTCATTGGAAGTTCGGGGCGGTTGACCCATTTCAACTCTGCGTTCAGGAATTTCATATCGAACGATGCATTGTGGATCACCAGCTGTGAATCACCGATAAAATCGATAAATGCCTGCGCGATATCCTTGAACAACGGTTTGTCCGACAGAAATTCATCGCCCAACCCATGCACCTCGAATGCTGACGTCGGCATGGCACGTTCGGGATTGATGTATTGGTGATAGGTCTGGCCGGTTGGCATGTGATTGAACAGTTCAACCGCACCAATTTCAACGATCCTGTCGCCTTGGCTCGGTTCAAATCCGGTGGTTTCCGTATCCAAAACTATTTCACGCATCAATTTGCCTTTTTATCTGTTGTAGCACCGTTTGAACCTGCGCCTTGGCTTGCTCTAGTGACGTTGTTTCAATCACATAATCCGCGTGTTTACGTTTTTCAGCATCCGGCATTTGTTTTGCGACAATAGCCTTGAAATGTGCTGCCGTCATGCCCTCCCGTGCCAGCACCCGATCCCGCTGCACCAAGGGCGGAGCCGTCACCACGACAACTGCATCCACCATTTCGCTGATCCCCGTTTCAAACAATAAGGGTATATCCAGCAACACAATATCTGCCTGTGTTTGTCCGATAAATTCTGCCCGATCTGCCGCGACCAAAGGATGCACAACCTGTTCAATCTGGCCCAGTGCTGAAGTGTCCTTGGCAATCCACTGTTTCAGTACCTCGCGACGAACCGTGCCATCAATGACGGCATCCGGATAAATCGCGCGCATCGGCTCAACCGCTGCACCGCCAATGTCATACATCCGGTGAACTGCGTTATCCGCATCCCAGATCGGCACTCCCAGATCGGCAAACATTATTGCTGTTGTGGATTTCCCCATGCCGATAGATCCAGTCAGACCAATAAGAAACGGAACATCCCTCATGTAGATAAAACCGCCGCACGCAACGCATCATCCACAACGGGCCGCTTGCCGAACCACCGTTCAAACGCGGGAACGGCCTGATACAGCAGCATGCCCAATCCATCCACCGTAGTGCAGCCCATTTCGCGGGCCTTAATCAGAAATTGCGTATCCAGAGGTGCATAAACCAGATCTGTCACCACTGCGCTGGATGAAAGCCCGTCCAGCGGAACGCGGAATTCTGGCTTGCCGACCATTCCCAGAGACGTTGTGTTTATTACGGTCAACGCCCCGTCCATCATGTTTCCAGCCTTGACCCAGTCAAACACCGTAATCTTTGTGCCAAACTCCTTTTGCAGCACATCCGCACGATTGCGTGTCCGGTTGCTCAGCCTGATTTCTGTCACACCAACCTCGATCAATGACGCAATCACCGCGCGCGCAGCACCACCCGCCCCAAGTACGACTGCCGGTCCTGCCTTGGGATTCCAGCCCGGCGCCCCGTGGCGCAGATTTTCGATAAACCCATACCCATCGGTATTATCCGCATGAATAATCCCGTCCTTGCGAAAAATTAGCGTGTTCGCAGCGCCGATCAATGCCGCGCGATCCGTCACCAGATCAGCAAGGTTCAGCACCGCTTCCTTATGGGGAATTGTAATATTCACGCCGACAAACCCCATTTGAGGCAATGACCTGATCACATCTGCCAAATCATCACGGCTGATATCCATAGGGATATAATACCCTTTGATACCATTGGTTTGTAACCAATGCCGATGCAGCGCTGGTGATTTGCTATGCGCAATAGGCGAGCCAATAACGCCG
>JAFLKA010000148.1 GCA_022712735.1 Marinosulfonomonas sp.
AACCACAACAACGGCTTGGTTGGCGATGTTGGCGCAGATGGATTTGGCTGGCAAGCGGGTGCTAGTCGCCCCGCATGACTGGGGTGATTTTTATCGGGCGCTGAAACTGCGTGGGGATGTCACGGTCGAGGAGTTGCCTGCGTTATCGGGTGAAACCCCAGATCTGGCGGCATGGGCCGCGCGTATGGGTGAGGATGTGGCCGCCTTGTTTGTGCCGATGGTTACGGCTGTTGGCGGTTTCCGCTATCCGGTCGAGGCAATCGGGGCGCTGCCGCGACCTGAACAGATGAAATACATTATCGACGGGGCGCAGGCGCTGGGGCAGATGCCGGTGGATGTGGGCCGGATCGGGTGCGATGTGTTTGTGGCTACGGGGCGTAAATGGCTGCGAGGGCCACGGCAGGTGTCGATGGTTTGGGTCGGGGTTGGATGTGCATTTACCGCCAGTGATCTGGAACCTGCGGACAAGAACAATGCGTTGTTGTTGGGGCTGGGCGTGGCGATTGACCATTTTCTGGGTGTTGGAGCCGAGGCGGTTCAAACGCAGATCATGGCGCGGTCTGATGCGTTGCGGGACTGGGCGAAGGCGCATGGTGTGGCTGTTGAGGCAGGGCAGACGGGGAGTGTGTCGCTGAAGCTGGGTGTTGAGCAGGCTGACGAGGCCGTGAAGGCGTTGTCTGAGGCCGGAATTGCGGCCAAGCTGCTAAACGTCGGTCATTTCGAGCCGATGGCTTTTGCGGATGCACAGGGGCGCTGGTTACGCCTGTCACCACATGTTTATACAACGGATGCGGATATCGAGGCGCTTCTTCGAGTGCTAACACAGGTGTTAAAGCTGTAGCTGGGTGCAAAGCCTTGTAATTTACGCTACATTGACCCATGTTTTTCGTCGTAACCGCCGTTGCGAAAACATTTGCCTTAAGGGCGCGATGTGCTATAGGCGGCGCAGAATTCATCGGCGGCGCATGTTGCGCTGATCGGTATATCCGCGAAAGCGGGGTTTGGGTGGTCCAGTCGGTCATCTGAAAACAAAACGGGCAAGACCCTAAACGATAAAAGGAATAAACCATGAGCGACATCGCAGACCGCGTTAAAAAGATTGTTGTCGAGCACCTGGGTGTGGAAGAAGACAAAGTAGCTGAAAAAGCATCCTTCATCGACGATCTGGGCGCTGACAGCCTGGATACAGTTGAGCTGGTTATGGCTTTTGAAGAAGAGTTCGGCATTGAAATTCCGGATGACGCTGCTGAAACTATCCAGACATTTGGCGACGCTGTGTCGTTCATCACCAAAGCTTCTTAAGTTTTACAGAGAAATAGAGTTTGGAAACGGCGTCCCGTAGCGGGGCGCCGTTTTTCTTTTTGGTGGCTAAGCTGTGGTGACCACCAGTTTCCCGTTTGCGCCGTTGGCTTCTATCAGGTGATGGGCTTTTGCCATATCGGCCAAGGTAAAGACCTGCGATGGGCTGGCATTGTATTTCCCCTGTTCCACCGCGTTTATGAACGACTGGAAGGGTATTTGTTCCAGGGGGAAGGCTTTGGTGCCAAAGACAAAGGCGCTGCCAAAGAAGCTGAATTGCACGCCGCTTGGCATTTGCATCAGGGGATTGAAACCGTCCCCCGGATCGCCGCCGCCCAGAAAACCGGCAAGGCACAGCCTGCCGCCATTCCGGACCATGGCGAGCGAGTCAACAAGGGTGGTGTTGCCGATGATGTCTAGCACGGCGCCAAAGGGCCCTTCGGTTTTCAGGATGTGTTCGGACAGGTTGGGAGCATCCTGTAGCGGGGTGGCCCTGTGCTCCGATATGATGCCGAAGTTCTGGGCGCTGCGCGTGGTGCCGATCACTTTGGCCCCCATGCCCACAGCAAGGTTCATGGCCGCCCGACCCAATGCCGATGTTGCGCCACGGATCAGCAGGGTTTGACCGGCACGAAGCGCCAGGTTTTGGGTTAGGCAGGCCCATGCTGTGGCGTAGGTTTCGGGGATCGCTGCCAGTTGTTCCCACGCAAGCGAGGATTGGATCGCGACAACATTTTCAATCGGCACAATGACCTGTTCGGCGTAGGATCCGTTTATGCTGCGACCCATGCCGCCCATCAGGGCAATAACCTTGGTTCCGGACGGGAATGTGTTGCTGGCGTCGGATTTGATGGTGCCGACACATTCGATGTCGCTGATGCGGGCCACGTCACCCCAAGCGCCTGACCGGAAATAGGTTTCAGCACGGTTCAGGCCAAGGGCTTTGACGTTGATCAGGACATGGCCTTTGGTGGAGGATGGGGCGGGCACGGTTTGAAGTTCAAGCACTTCGGGCCCGCCAAATTCGGTAATGATAACTGCACGCATCTGTTTGCTCCTTTAATTTCGCAGATTACCTGCTGGACATAGGCGCGCGTATTTCCAATAAATATTACAATCTTAGGACTAACATTGTAGGAATTACCGATAATAATGGATTTCCCATTACATCAGTTGCGCTGTTTTGATGCGGTCGTGTGCAACAACAGTTTTCAGGCTGCCGCCGCGTTGAATAAGACCCACCCGACCGTTCATGCGGCGGTAAAGATGCTGGAAGCGCGGGTGGGTGCGGTTTTATTTGACCGCAGCGGATATCGTTATCCACCACGCACCGCCAAACGAGCCGGGGCTAGATCGGGCAGCGCTGTTTTGCGTTACGATTGTTCCGGTCGTTGCACCGGATTTCCTGAATTTCGGCATCAGTGGTGATATTACCTTCGAGCAGATGGCGGCCTATCCGCAATGTATTATTCGCGACACCGCGCAGCACAGCCCGAAACAGAACCATTTTGTGATAGAGGGCGCACGTCAGTGGGGTGTCGGGGACCAGCAGACCAAAAAGGAGATTATTATGCAGGGGATGGGATGGGGGCATTTGCCGGATCTTATGATCAAGGAGGAGCTGGAATCGGGTGCTTTGAAGTCAATTGTCAGCAAAGACCTTCCCTGTTCCGAGATAGAGATATGCGCATTACGCCGCCACAATTCCCCTGTTGGCCCTGTGGCTGAGCGTTTGTGG
>JAFLKA010000448.1 GCA_022712735.1 Marinosulfonomonas sp.
ACGACGCTCTTCCGATCTGGGTATAGAGTGCTGGGGGGTAGTGGTGTGATCGCACGGAGTGTAAAAATGACCGGATGTGCGACAATGGAAAGGCAAATTTGAGGCCAAACTGACGTATTCGACTAATGAATTATTCCACAGTGGCTCACTTCAATTCACGTCGATAATTTGCGGGTCTGCCGAAACGTTGGTAAGCACACGAACGATACTTCCGTTGATGCTAGGAAAATGCAGGCCACAAGTTTTGGGATAGCTGTGCGCTGTGTAGACGAACGTTACAGCGCCCTCAGCCGATGTCCAAATATTACGAATGGAATAGTCGCTGTTGCGAAGATATCTATGTGTCTTCGCGAAGGAGTTATTGTTTCCCTTTGCAAATGCTTGTGTTACCTCTTTATTTAACCCTTCATCCCTTGCTTGCTCGCAAGACATTTTGGGCCCGTCAGAGGTTGGCGAACTGAAAATCGAATAGGCCGCCAAAGCATTCAGCAGCAGTGAAGAGATCAAAACGAAATTCTTGAACATTAATGGCTCCCATCAAATGCAATCGCTTGGCCAAGCTAGTGAATTATCTATCGTGTGCAATGACAAATCGCTCGACAACAGGAAGTCTGTTTTGTCCTGCATTGCCGCCGTTTGGCTCCATTTCAAACCCAAAGAGTTTTGACTCAGCCGCCGAACTTATGGATAGTCGTCCTGCGCGGGTGTTGACGGTTGTCAATCAGGGTCAACCGGGGAGGGTGTGACGGATGGGGAAAAAAGTTCTGCTGATCGAGGATGAGCCGAATATCATCGAGGCGATCAGTTTTATACTGAAACGCGATGGCTGGATTGTGGCGACCCATGCGGACGGGACCACAGCGATGTCGGCGATTGAGCGCCATGCGCCGGATGTGGTGATACTGGATGTGATGTTGCCGGGGCGGTCGGGTTTTGATGTGTTGCAGGAATTGCGCAGCGGGGAGGCCACTGCAGCGTTGCCGGTGCTGATGCTGACCGCGCGGGGCCAGACCAAGGACCGCGAGATGGCTGAACGGCTGGGGGCCAGCCGGTTCATGACCAAGCCGTTTTCCAACAAGGAAGTACTGGCCTGCGTCCAAGAACTGGTGCAAGCGTGAACGAGCGGCGCGAACCCCTGTTTCTGGAGCGCGAAAGTTACCGGCAGCGGCGCACCATTGATGCGGCGCGTCTGTTGCCGATCCTCGGGTTTCTGGCGCTGTGTTTGCCGATCCTTTGGGGCGCGGGGGGGGACGAAGGTTCACGGGTGACTTCAGTCGGGGTGATCTATCTGTTCGGGGTCTGGATCGTTCTGATCGTTTCCGCGATGATCCTTTCGCGTCGTTTGCGCCGGATCGAGACGGATCAGGGCACGCCGGACTGATGCTGTCGTTCAACATCCTGATCGCTGTTTGCCTCGCCTATGTGGTGGCGCTGTTTCTGATTGCTTTTGTGGCGGACCGGCGTGCGCGGCGCGGGCAATTGGGCTGGTTGCGCTCACCGCTGGTCTATACCCTGAGCCTGTCGATTTACTGCACCGCCTGGACGTTTTACGGCGCTGTGGGCTATGCGGCGCGCTCCGGTCTGGAATTTGTGACCATCTATCTGGGGCCGACATTGGTGATGGTCGGCTGGTGGTGGATATTGCGCAAACTGGTGCGCATTGGGCGCAGCCAGAGGATCACCTCGATTGCCGATCTGATATCCTCGCGCTATGGCAAATCCAACTTGCTGGGGGTGATCGTCACCCTGATGGCGGTGATCGGCACTACGCCTTATATTGCGCTGCAATTACAATCGGTTACCTTGTCATTCGCGGTGTTTTCCCAGGACAGATCAGGCGGCACTTGGGTGGCATCGGATTTGAATGCGGCGGCCCTTTGGGTGGCGGCGGGCCTTGCGCTGTTTACGGTGCTGTTCGGCACCCGCAATCTGGACGCCAACGAGCGCCATTACGGGGTCGTCACAGCGATTGCCGCCGAAGCGGTGATGAAGCTGTTTGCGTTGATCGCGGTCGGGGTGTTTGTGGTTTGGGGTGTGGCTGACGGGGCTGGTGATATTCTGGCGCGGATTGATGCGTCACCAATTGCGGACTGGGATATGAAACCGGGCCGCTGGGTGAGCCTGACCTTCCTGTCAGCGGTGGCGTTCCTGACCCTGCCGCGGATGTTTCAGGTCATGGTGGTTGAAAACGTGGATGAGCGCCATCTGGCCACTGCCAGCTGGGCCTTTCCGTTATACCTGTTTCTAATGAGCCTGTTTGTGGTGCCGATTGCTGTGGTCGGGCTGGACCTGTTGCCCGCTGGCTCCAACCCTGATTTGTTCGTGCTGACGGTGCCGCTGTCGCAGGGGCGCGACGGGCTGGCGATATTGTCGTTTCTGGGCGGGTTTTCATCGGCGACCTCGATGGTGATCATCGCGGCGATTGCGCTGTCGACGATGGTGTCAAACCACATCGTGATGCCGATCTGGCTGAGTGTGGCGCAGCAGGGCGCGACCGTGTCGGGCGATGTGCGCCAAGTGGTTCTGATGTCGCGGCGCATCTCAATTGCGGTGATTTTGGCGCTGGGCTACGCCTATTTTAGGGTGTCGGGCGGCGGGGCGGCGCTGGCGGCGATCGGGTTGATTTCGTTCGTTGGTGTGGCGCAGTTTTTACCGGCGCTGCTGGGTGGTATTTTCTGGCGCGGGGCGACCAAGGTGGGCGCGGCGGCGGGTCTGCTGACGGGGTTTGCATTGTGGGCCTATACGCTGTTTTTACCCAGCTTTGGCGGCTCGTTCATCCTACCCGCGTCCGTGCTGGCAGACGGGCCATTCGGCATCGGTTGGTTGCGCCCGCAAGGTCTGTTCGGGGTCAGCGGCATGGACCCGCTGGTGCATGCGCTGTTCTGGAGCATGGCGCTGAATACCATCGCGTTTTGTGTTGGGTCACTGAGTAGTTTTCCAAAGCCGCAAGAGCGATTGCAGGGCGCGCAATTTGTCAATGTGTTTGACCATAATCCGAATTCGCAGGGCTGGTTTGGCGGGGTGGCCGAGGCCGAGGATTTGCTGGTGATGGCGCAACGGATACTGGGGCCAGAGCAGGCGCAGGGGTTGTTTGCACGGGCCGCGGAACGGCAAGGCAAGGCAGGGTTTTTACCGGATACATCACCGGAATTTCTGCAACGGCTGGAGCGTGAGTTGGCGGGGTCGGTCGGGGCGGCGACGGGGCATGCGATGATCGGCCAGATTGTTGGCGGCTCCAGCGTGTCGGTCGATGATCTGATGGCGGTGGCGGATGAAACGGCGCAGATGATGGAGTATTCCAGCCAGCTTGAGGCGAAATCGACCGAGTTGGGCCGCACAGCGCGCCAATTGCGTGAGGTGAACGAGAAACTGACCGATCTGTCGGTGCAAAAGGATGCGTTCCTGAGCCAGATCAGCCACGAGTTGCGCACGCCGATGACCTCGATCCGGGCGTTTTCGGAAATCCTGCGCGATGGCGGGATGACCGGCAAGGAGCGCAAGAAATACGCGATGATCATTCACGACGAAACCATCCGGCTGACACGGCTGCTGGATGATCTGCTGGACCTGAGTGTGCTGGAGAACGGGCAGGTTGAATTGAACATGCAGAGGGTCGATTTATATGATGTGATCGAACGGTCGGTGGTGAGTGCTGGGACGGGCGAGCGGATGCGGTTCAAGCGGGCGCCAACCGGTGAACATGTGACGGTTATGACCGACCCTGACCGCCTGTCGCAGGTGTTTATCAACCTGATTGCCAACGCTTGTAAATACTGTGCCGCGGATGCGCCGGAATTGCAGATCAAGGTGCGGGCGGCGGCGGGTGTGGTCGAGGTGGATTTCATTGACAATGGCGCGGGCATTCCGGCCAAAAGCCAGCCGCTGATCTTCGAGAAATTCTCGCGGCTTGGTGATCATCGTGCGGCGGGTGGGGCCGGGCTGGGGTTGGCGATCTGCCGTGAGGTTATGAGTAATCTGGGCGGTAGTGTGGACTACTTGCCG
>JAFLKA010000525.1 GCA_022712735.1 Marinosulfonomonas sp.
TCAATTTTCACCTGCAACAAAATTCGCGCTTCGGGGTCCAGTGTGGTTTCCCACAGCTGGTCAGGGTTCATTTCGCCAAGGCCCTTGTAGCGTTGCAGCGACAGGCCCTTTTCGCCCTCGGCCAGAATAGCATCCAGCAGATTGATCGGGCCAAAGATCGGTATCTCGCGGTCTTTGCGGATCAGTTTGGCGGGCTTGGCGTAAACCTCTTGCAGTGTCTCGGTCATCGAGCCCAACTTGCGGGCTTCGCCCGAGCGCAACACGCGACCATCCAGCGTGCGCACCTCGTCCACACCGCGCACCATACGGGTCAGGCGGATGCCGTGGTCCTGGGTCGGGCGGCCTTGCCAACCGCGTTCATATTCTTCGGCGATCAGGTCCAGACGGGTGGCAACAGCATCAGCGACGCCCTGCAAATCAGCGTCAACCTGCCCTGTAATAAACCCACCGGCAATGGTGGTCTGTTCTAGAATGTGCTGCGGATACAAGGTCGGAAAGGCTTGCAGAATGCGGCGTGTTTGGCGAGCTTCTTCAACAACTCGCAGCAAATCCTGTCCAATGATTTCTTCGCCAGACGCCAGCCGGAGCGACGCGCCATCAATGCCTTGCTCTACCAGATAATCATCCAGCGCCGGCTGGTCTTTCAGGTAAACTTCGGACTTGCCACGGCTCACCTTGAACAGCGGCGGTTGGGCGATATACAGGTATCCGCCCTCGATCAGTTCGGGCATTTGCCGAAAGAAAAACGTCAGCAGCAGGGTGCGGATGTGGGCGCCATCAACATCGGCATCGGTCATGATTACAATCTTGTGGTAGCGCAGTTTGCTGATGTCGAATTCATCGCGGCCAATGCCGGTGCCCAGCGCCATCACCAGATTACCGATCTCCTGTGACGCCAGCATCCGGTCAAACCGTGCGCGTTCGACGTTCAGGATTTTACCCCGCAGCGGCAGCACCGCTTGGGTCATCCGGTCACGCCCAGTTTGCGCCGATCCACCGGCGCTATCGCCTTCCACCAAAAAGACTTCGGTTTTAGAGGGGTCTTTTTCCGAGCAATCCTTGAGTTTGCCGGCCAGAAAATTCACATCCATCGCGGTTTTGCGACGGGTCAAATCACGCGCCTTGCGGGCGGCCTCGCGGGCATGTGCCGCCTCGACGATCTTACTCACGATCATCTTGGCCTCGGCGGGGTTTTCCTCGAACCACTCGGACAGCTTCTCGTTCACCAGCCCCTCGACGGCGGGGCGCACTTCGGAAGAAACCAGCTTGTCTTTGGTCTGGGACGAGAATTTTGGATCAGGCACTTTGATCGACAAAACGCACGTCAAACCTTCACGCGCATCATCGCCCGTAAAGCTGATTTTTTCCTTTTTGGCGATACCTGATGATTGCGCGTAATTATTGATCGTGCGGGTCAGCGCCCCGCGGAAGCCCGCCATATGGGTGCCGCCATCACGCTGCGGAATATTGTTGGTAAAGGGCAGCACATTTTCATGGTAGCTGTCGTTCCACCACATGGCGACTTCAACAACAATGCCGTCTTTTTCACCAACAAAGAATATCGGGTCGGGCAGCATCGCCGTTTTGGACCGATCAAGGTAGCGCACGAATTCGCGCACGCCACCATCATAAAACAGCTCGCTTTTCAGCACTTCGGCCGGGCGCTCGTCGGTCAGGATAATCCGCACGCCGGAATTCAGGAACGCCAGTTCGCGCAGACGGTTTTCCAGTGTGTGGAAACTGTATTCAAGGTTCGAGAACGTATCAAGCGAGGCCATGAACCGCACCTCGGTGCCGGTACGATCGCCAGCGTCGCCAACCACCTTTAGCGACTCGGCAGTATCGCCATGTTCAAACCGCGCAACGTGTTCTTTGCCATCGCGCCAAATGCGCAATTCCAGCCATTCGGACAGGGCATTCACCACGGATACGCCAACGCCGTGCAGACCGCCTGAAATCTTGTAGGAATTGCTGTCAAACTTACCGCCAGCGTGCAGCTGCGTCATGATCACTTCAGCGGCTGAAACACCTTCTTCCTCGTGGATACCAACGGGAATACCACGGCCATTATCGCTAACCGATACGCTGGAATCCGCGTGGATTGTCACGGTCACCGCGTCGGCGTGACCAGCCAGCGCTTCGTCGATACCGTTATCAACGACCTCATACACCATATGGTGCAAACCAGAGCCGTCATCGGTATCACCGATATACATGCCAGGACGTTTGCGAACCGCCTCTAACCCCCTGAGAACCTTGATAGAATCGGCACCATATTCTTCCGGTTTTTGATCGTTATCTGACACGCGCATTTTCCTTGTTCGTTTCAAGTATTTATAGGGGGTTTTGGCCGGGTTGTCACGCAGATCGGGCAAGAATTAGGGGGATGAATTCGGGACCACAGATGAAACCGCATCAGCCTCGCTCACCTCAAGATACATCGCCCGATCCCCTAATGCATCGAACAGTTCGGCCCCCGTCCCCGTCATCCATGCCTGCGCCCCAAGTGCTGTGATTTCATCGTATAGTGCAGCGCGCCGATCCGCATCCAGATGGGCAGCGACCTCGTCCAGCAGCAGAATCGGCGGGGCGCCGATTTCGGCCTTGAGCGCACGGGCATTGGCGAGGATCAGCGACACCAGCAACGCCTTTTGTTCGCCTGTAGAGCAGTCCCGCGCGGGCACGCCCTTGGCTGTATATTCAGCGAAGAGGTCCGCCCTGTGCGGGCCCGTTAACGTGCGGCCCGCCAAGAGGTCACGCGGGCGGCTGTCATGCAGGGCCGACAGGAGCGACGCCACATCATCAAGCGCGTCAGAGCCTTCAGGATGGATCAGGGTTAGTGTGGCGGTGGGAAAGGATGTTTCAGCCGCTTCCTGCGCCGCAACCAGCTGCGCCAACGCCGATTGCCGGTTGGCGTGTATCTGTGCGCCAGCCTGGGCCATTTGGGTTTCCAGCGCGCCATACCACGCCCCATCGCGCTGGTTGTCCTTTAGCAAACGGTTGCGTTCGCGCATGGCTTTTTCATAGGTCAGCACCGATTGCGCGTGCGATGGCTCAAAGCTCATCGTCATCCGGTCAAGGAAACGTCGCCGCCCTTCGGCCCCTTCTGTCCACAGACGGTCCATCGAGGGTACCAGCCACAAGATGCGGGCCACGCGGCCCAGCGCCACTTGCGATGCGGATTTGCTGTCGATCAGGACGCTGCGCGAGGCGCCGCCTTCGGACCATGTCTCGATCTCGTGCATCTGGTGCAGGCTTTGCAGGATAGCGGTGACCTTCCACCCCAGCGCTTCGGGTTTACGGGTGATTTCATCGGCAGTGGCGCGGCGCAGGCCACGGCCGGGCGACAGCATCGACACTGCTTCGAGAATATTGGTTTTGCCAGCCCCGTTCGCGCCGTAAATCGCCACAGGGCGATCATCGAGCGTCAGTTTCAGCGCCTTATGGGATCGGAAATGAGAGAGCGTCAGCTCTTTTATGCGCAGTTCCGTCAAACGCGCATCGGCATCACGACATAGACCGCGGAGGTGTCGTTGCCTTCGCGCATCAGGGTCGGATCACCTGAGGAGTTGAACATGAAGACCGCATTTTCGCGGTCCACTTGCGACGCAATCTCCAGCAGGTATTTCGCGTTAAAGCCGATTTCAAGCGGCTCATCCCCGTAAGCGACGGCCAGCTCTTCTTCGGCGGCCCCACTATCGGGTGCGTTGACCGACAGGATCAAACGGTCTTCGTCCAGCGTCAGTTTCACAGCGCGGGAACGCTCGGATGAAACAGTTGCCACGCGGTCAACCGCACGGGCAAATTCGGCGGCGTCCACTTCCAGTTTCTTGGTGTTGCCGGTGGGGATCACGCGGGTGTAGTCGGGGAATGTGCCATCAATCACCTTGGAGGTCAGAGTGATTTCCGGCGTGGCAAAGCGTACTTTGGTTTCTGACACCGACACGGCGATTTGCACATCGTCGTCTTCCAGCAATTTACGCAATTCGTTCACGGTTTTGCGCGGCACGATCACACCGATCATATCGGCAGCCCCATCGGGCAGTTCGGCATCAACACGGGCCAGACGGTGGCCATCGGTCGCCACGCAACGCAGCATTTTGCCGCCTTCAGCGTCGGCCACATGCATGTAAACGCCGTTCAGATAATAACGGGTTTCTTCGGTTGAAATGGCGAATTTGGTTTTGTCGAACAGGCGGCGCAGAACGCTGGCCTTGGCCGAGAAGTTCGCGGCGTATTCAGATGATGCCATCACCGGAAAATCTTCTTTTGGCAGCGTGGCGAGCGAGAAGTTCGAGCGCCCTGCCTCGATCGTCAGACGCCCCGAGGTGCCATCGTCGGCCAATTGCACCAACGCGCCATCGGGCAGTTTGCGCACAATCTCATGCAGCATCACCGCATTGACCGTGGTAGAGCCCGCGCGTTCAACCTGACCGGTAATCTTGTCGACCACCTCGATATCCAGATCGGTGGCGCGGAAACTGACGGTATCACCCTCGGCCTCGATCAGGACATTGGCAAGGATCGGAATGGTGTTGCGCCGCTCGACGACAGATTGCGCCTGAGAGACTGCTTTCAAAAGCGCCGCGCGTTCGATGCTGATTTTCATTCCGTAGCTCCTACGAGGGTGTCGGGGCGACGAAACTACCTGATTTCACGCCCTTCTCAAGTCTTTTGTGGAATGTCCGACGGATTTAGTGGCCCGTCAAGGGGGTCAAGCCTCTAACGAGCGCCTTAGAAGCTCCAGATCATCAGAAATCTGGCTATCCAGCATTTTCAGCTCTTCGATCTTGCGCACCCCGTGCATGACGGTGGTGTGATCGCGTCCGCCAAAGCTGCGGCCGATTTCCGGCAACGAGCGGGATGTCAGCTGTTTGGACAGATACATTGCAATCTGGCGAGGCCGTGCCAGCGTGCGCATCCGGCGTGGGCCGATCATATCACTTAGGCGAATGTTGTAATGCTCGCTAACTTTGCGCTGGATTTCGTCGATGGTGATTTTGCGTGACGAGGCACGCAAAATATCGGCAAGGCAATCCTGTGCCAGTTCCAGCGTGATTTCACGGCCAACCAGCGACGCGAAAGCAAAGAGGCGGATCAACGCGCCCTCGAGCACACGCACATTGGTGGAAATACGGTGCGCCAAAAATTCAAGCACGCCGTCAGCCAATACCAGATCCTTGTTCTCTGCACGGTAATTGTCGACCTTTTGCTGCAAGACCCCAAGGCGCAATTCGTAATCTGTAGGATGCAAATCAACCACCAGACCGGATTGCAGGCGGGATTTAATCCGCTCTTCGAGGTTTGCAATTTCACCGGGCGCACTATCGGCGGAAATGATGATCTGTTTGTTCTGGTCAACCAGCGCGTTAAAGGTGTGAAAGAATTCTTCCTGCGTGCTGTCTTTGCCCGCGATGAATTGCACATCATCCACCATCAACACATCCACCGAACGGAACAGTTCTTTGAAGTCCATCATTTTACGTTCACGCAGGGCCTGCACAAACCGGTACATGAATTGTTCAGCCGACAGGTAGAGCACATTCAGATCGGGGCGCCGCGCAATCAGATCATGCGCGATGGCATGCATCAGGTGGGTTTTACCAAGGCCAACACCGCCATACAGAAACAGCGGGTTGAATGTGACAGGGCCACCTTCGCCCACGCGTTTGGCGGCTGCATGGGCCAGCTCGTTTGGTTTGCCGACGACGAAACTGTCAAAGGTCAGGCGCTTATCAAGTGGCGCACCGGGAAGATCCGCTTTGGGTTTTGATTTGGCAGCAGACGCGACCGCCGTGGCGACAGGTGCGCGTTTGGACAGTGAAAACTCTACGCGGCTGACGGGAACGCCTGATGTGTTCAATTGCTGTTTGATTTGGTCGGAAAAATTGCGGCGCACCCAATTTCCGATGAATTGCGTTGGCACCAGAAACGTGGCCACACCATTTTGCAAATCGGAAAACTCCAACGGTTCAATCCAAGTCGAGTAATTATTCGCACCGACTATTTGTTGCAGCTGCTGTCGGACTTGGCCCCATAATTCGTTCGTCATTCCCGTTTACCCACTTCAATGCATTAACCGCCAGACAAGATACCCCGACCCGAATGGCCGTCAGATACCCACCCCCAAATTTCTTGCGAACCAGCATCACCTATTGCCCGACCCAAAGGCCGATGCGCCCATTTTAGGCACAAACAAATATATGGTTGTAGGACATTTACGAACGGCCTGCCGCGCGGATTTTCCACACTTCCCTACCTGCAAGACAGACTTGCTTTTGGCAGTATATCAGCTCCGTTCGACCGTATGTCCCCCCCAAGACGATGTGAATCGCTTGGTTAAACTAGCAAGGGAAAACAGGCTGACGCAACAGAACTTCGATCTTGACTCAAAGATTGTTAAATCGAATCTGGTGAGGTGGATAATTATCCAATGAAAACGGTAAAACGAGCAACGCGCGAAACAAAAAGGACGCAAGCATCACACTCGCGTCCTTTCAAATATCAATTATTTTCAGTTTATCCGAGCGCTTTGACCCTAGATGACAGGCGCGACATCTTACGCGCAATTGTATTTTTGTGGAAAATGCCACGGCTGACGCCACGCATCAATTCAGGCTGTGCTGCACGAAGAGCAGCCTGCGCTGCCTCTTTGTCACCAGATTCGATTGCTTCTTCTAGTTTACGCAGAAAGGTGCGGACGCGCGAACGGCGGGCTTTGTTAACTTGAAACCGGCGTTCGTTCTGACGAGCGCGTTTTTTTGATTGGGGCGTATTAGCCATGTGTCGGGTCCCTTTCAGGGGTCAGTTACTATTTCTATTGGTGCAAGAGTCCCCGTCCGGGTTTATATACCGGTCGATCCGGCCAGAGCGGGCCTCACACGCATGTATCGCGCCCTATAGGATAGAATCATCCAAAGGGGAAGCATAAATATCGAAAACCCTGCCTGCTATTTTGCGCGGAACTGTGCTTCGCGTTTTTCAAGGAACGCATTCATGCCCTCGGTCTGGTCCTCGGTGGCAACCAGCGAGTGGAACAGGCGACGTTCAAACAACAGCCCCTCGCTTACGGATGTTTCATAGGAGCGGTTCACAGCCTCTTTGACTGCAATTGTGGTCAACATGGATTTTTCCGCAATCTTCTGTGCCGCAGCCATTACCCCGTCCATCAATTTCTTGGCAGGCACCACACGGCTGACCAGCCCCGAGCGTTCAGCCTCGTCTGCATCCATAAACCGGC
>JAFLKA010000149.1 GCA_022712735.1 Marinosulfonomonas sp.
GAAGCCGAGCCGGAAATCTACGCCACCACCACCAAATTCGGCACCATCATCGAAAACATGGTTTACGACGAGGAAACCCGCGAGCTGGATTTCGACGACGACAGCCTGACCGCCAACATGCGCTGCGCCTATCCGCTGCACTATATCTCGAACGCCTCGGAAACGGCCATCGGTGGTCATCCGAAAAACATCATCATGCTGACCTGTGATGCGTTTGGCGTATTGCCTCCGATTGCGCGCCTGACACCGGCGCAAGCAATGTATCACTTCCTGTCCGGTTTCACCTCAAAGGTGGCGGGCACCGAACGCGGCATCACCGAGCCTGAACCAACCTTCAGCACCTGTTTTGGCGCCCCCTTCATGCCGCGGCGCCCCGAAGTCTACGGCAACCTGCTGCGCGAAAAGATCGCCACGCACGGCTCCACCTGCTGGTTGGTCAACACCGGCTGGACCGGCGGCGCTTATGGCACCGGCAAACGGATGCCGATCAAGGCAACGCGCGGGTTGCTGACAGCAGCACTTGACGGATCGCTGGCCAACGGTGAATTCCGCAAAGACCCCAACTTTGGCTTTGATGTTCCTGTCGCCGTGCATGACGTGGATAACGCCCTGCTGGACCCGCGCGGCACATGGCCCAACACTGCGGCCTATGACACGCAGGCCCAAAAACTGGTGCAAATGTTCGCTGACAACTTTGGCCAGTACCATGCCTACATCGACGACGATGTGAAAGCCGTGGCAATCGGGTGATAGCAGCCTTGGCAAAGGCAATAACAGGTCTGCTTTGGCCGATTACTATACCCGTCGTCGTGGCGATTATCTTTGCCAACGGACCGGCACTTGCCAATCCGGACATATACATCAACGACGCCCTGATCGCTGAAATTGAATACGGCCTTTTTTGCGATGTCGTGATCATCGACACGGTAGACGCACCCGAAACCGATATTGGCTATCTAAAGCTAATGGACAATGGGGCCAGAATAATTTCACATGGCACGACTGCCCCTGCCATACAGGGCCTTCGTTTTGGGGTAAAATCCCGCGCAAAAGACAATCAGGCCCTTGGCGGGGTGACTTTTCAGATAACCCATCCCGCATTCACGCATAATGGATCAACTGCGGGTTCCTGGGAAGGCCGTATCTTGCCAGAACGCTTCATCCACCAACTATATTCTTTTGATTATCCCTATGAACTGGTGACTGGGTATTGGGTTTTTGAGGCATTTAAGGATGAAACCCTGCTCTACAGCGTCCCGTTCAACGTGGTCAGCCCCGCAAACGCGCCGGCCCACCTGAAAAATATGTGCAAGGGTGAAGACCTGACAAGTTGATGATGCAGCTGTTTAGCTGATCGCGCGGATCACTCTAAATTCCAAGGCTGCCATAGGGTATGAACCGCACCGGATCACCCTCGCTAATCTCCATTGCACCGTCCCCCAGTTCAATCAGACCATCCGCCCAGGACATCCCCGATATCCGGCCAGAGCCTTCGGATTTGAACACTTCGACCCGCCCGTTGTCCGTCATTTTGGCCCGCAAATATTCGCGCCGTCCGGCTCTTTTGCTCTTGGTGAAGGCTGCGGGCACCATAAACCCTTGCGGCTTGACCCAGCCCGCACCTGACAATGCCGATAGCGACGGGCGCACAAAAATTGCAGCGCAAACAAACGCCGCCACAGGGTTGCCCGGCAAGCCGAACACAGGCACACCCTGCCACATCCCCAGCGCCAATGGCCGCCCGGGTTTTAGCGCAATCCGCCACGCCTCAAGTGCGCCTTCCTCTTTCAGCAACGCCGAAACGTGGTCTTCGTCACCTGCCGATGCGCCGCCCGATGTCAGGATCACATCGACCTTGCCCACCGCCTCGTTCAGGCAGGTTTTCAGCAACGCGCGGTCGTCCATCACATGGCCTAGGTCCACCGCTTCGCAGTCCCAACGCGCCGCCAATGACAACAGCATCGGGCGGTTCGCGTCATAGGTCTTGCGCGCAGGCGACTTGCCGCCATCCACTGCGATAATCTCGTCACCGGTTGATAAAACCCCGACCCGCAACCGTTTGCGCACCGCTATTTGGGCAATGCCCAATCCAGTCAGCAGCGCCAAATCGGGGCTGCATAATTTACAGCCAGCTTTCAGCGCCAATTGTCCCGCTTCCACATCCTCGCCCGCGCTGCGCACATTCGCACCCGCCTTGACTGGCCCTTGAAACGCCACATGCCCCTCGCTGCGGTTGATGTCCTCTTCCATCACCACCGTGTCCATGCCTTCGGGCACCAACGCCCCCGTCAAAATGCGGATCGCGTGGCCCTTTGGCACAACACCGGAAAACGGTTCGCCCGCTGCCGCACGGCCATCAACCAATGGCAAAACGTAAGGGCCGGAGCCGAGCGTATCATAGGCAAACCCATAGCCATCCATCGCCGAATTTGCCCCCGGCGGGTTTGACCGTAACGCCACCTGATCCCGCGATAAAATGCGCCCGTCAGCATCTGGAACGGCAATGGTTTCTTCCCCGACAACGACATTCAACCGCCCCTCAAGATGTGCCAATGCGTCATCCACCGGCATCCAGTTCACCCCGTCGGGCAGCGCAAAACAATCGTCTCGCATCACCGGCGGCGCAAGGTCTGGAACAGCCACATCAGCCACCCCCAACCCGACCTCTTGTAAAATGAAATCCGCAATCGCCACGGTGTCATCCAGATCAAACACCGGCACAGGTAACCCTTTGGGGCCATTGTCGCTCGCCACCGCCCGAACTGTTTCGTCCTCCAGGGCAATCAATGGCTGCCCAGTGGACGCGCGGTTGGCCTCGATCTTCATGTGGCCATCGCGCTTGTAGCCCTCAATCAACACCAGATCATTGGGCGATAGATGCTCCAGCAACTGCTCCAGCGACGGCTCGTCCTCATTTTGCAACTCGTGCATCAAGGCCCAGCGCTGACGCGATGCCAACAAAACCTCGCCTGCCCCCGCCACGCGATGCCGGTAGCTGTCTTTGCCTTTGTGATCCACATCGAAACTGTGGTGCGCATGCTTTAGCGTCGCCACGGAAAACCCGCGCGAGGTGATCTCGCTCACCAGCCGTTCCATCAATCCGGTCTTGCCCGAATTCTTCCAGCCGATCACACCAAATATTTTCATTCCGATTCCCCAGAAATCAATGCTTCGGCCAACTTCATATCCTCTGGCGCATTGACGTTAAAGAACGGATCAAACCCGTCCGCAGCAAAGGGCGCAAGTGCCGCACCGTGCCTGTCCGTCCATTGAACCACCTTGCGCACGCCGCCTTGCAGGGCCACGCGCAAATCCTCGCGCAATGCAACGGACCACAAGCCGAACGTCGGCTGGCGCAACATGCCGCGCGTTGGGTGCGGGGACGCAGCCAGCGCCATCGTCACACCAGCCTCTTCTGCGGCTAGCAACAAGCGTGGCACCAAATCCGCAGGGAAAAACGGCGTGTCTGCGGCGGCTGTCACGATATGATCAGCGCC
>JAFLKA010000239.1 GCA_022712735.1 Marinosulfonomonas sp.
CACTGGTCAGGCCAGCCATTGTTGGCACGCCCTTTTCGGCAAAGGGCCGCAAAGCATCAAGGACTGTTTCCTCTGGCATCTGCCCGGCAACACTGTCGAGCTCTGCTTCAAAGGCACCGCCTGAAGAAATTTTCGCCCGCAGTACAGTAAAAGCCCGGGCCAGTTCACTGGCCGGATTACCCGCCGGTGAACTGGCCAGTTTTTCTTGAGCAGCCTTGAGAAAGTCAATTGATTTGGCCACCGCACCGGTTTGCTGCTCGGTTGCATTCAGGCGTACCAGCAAAGCATCAAACCGGGTTGTCAGGTTTTCCAGTTCTTTCGAGTTATCGGCAACCGGAGCACTTTTAAGGGCCGACAGGCTTTTTTCCAAGCCAGCCAGTTTCTCACTCAGTGCCTGAAACTGCAATTCGTTGGCTGCTGCAACCGGTCCCTTGCCATCCTCAACCGCCTTGGCCAGTGCGACGCGAACTTCAGATGCGGTTTTTTTCAGATTGGCCAGCTTTTCAGCATTGGCCGCAATGGTCACCTTGCTGGCTTTCAGGGCAGTATCGGCTTGATCAAATTGTTTTTTGAGGCTGGCCAAAAGTTCACTGTTGTTTTGGTTTTCAGCTGCCGCCGCTTCAAGCTTTGCAACCCGCGCTACAACTTCGCCAAGCTGTTCAGTCCGCACCGCATTGGGATCGGCAAAATACTGGCTGCCATAGGTTTTAAACGCCCACGCCCCACCAAGCCCCGCAGCTACCAGCGCTGCCAGAGAGACCAGAACCAGTGTGGTTGTTTTATTGTTTTTCTTTTCCGGCAAACTTTTAACTGGCTTTTTGGCACCGGGACTTGTTGGTTTTGAACTTGAAGCCGATTTGCCATTTTCAGACTTTTTGGAATCTGCATTTGTGGCTTTCGGCTTTGGCGCACTTTGTGTTGCCAGCTTTTCTTCGGCCTTTTCGGTCGCTGATTTCACTTCCGTTGCTTTCAGATTAAGCACGGGTGGTTTGGCGGCTTTGCGGGCCGGTGCAGGTTTTTTCTTTCTCGGTGCCATATGACTGAACAAATTCCTTAAATCGGCGCGCTAACACGCTTTGCTAATCGCTTGCAACATGCTTGGCGTGTCTGGTTCTTTACATATAATCGTGTCGCTAAACTTGCCAAGCCCCTGGTCAATAATTTTGGCGACATTTTCTGAAAGGCAATAGTATTTTATTTTTGCCAGTTCGTCAGGGGAAACACAAGCCCCAGAATCAGAAAGAGCCAGCGCCAGCCAAATTTTTGCTGTTCGGGGCGAGAACAACAAAACCCCGTCCAATTGGCCCTGCCCCATTGCCTGACAAATCTGCTGTGGCAAGCTTTCAACCGGATCGGCTTGATAAAGCACCACGCGATCAACGACAAACCCACTCGATTGCAATTCACCAACCAGATTGCCAGAAGTTTTGCTGCCCGATGCATATAACAACGGGCCATCTTGCGGCTTGAGGTTTTGCCGGACAAAGTCAATCATGCCGGTGACATCGCCGCGCGCTGTTTTTCTGATATGTTTAAATCCAGCATGTTCTGCAGCTTGCGCTGAGGACGCCCCAACAGCAATGGCCAGCGTGTTTGAAAATGTTGGCATTTGCGGCAGGCGTCCCATGGCCCTTGCGCCATTTGCACTGGTGATCAAAACCGCTTGCGGGCTGGTGTTCGGAAAGACAGCCGTTTTGTGAAAATTGATCTCAAACAGCGGCACATGACTGATCTGATGACCTGCTTTTTCAAGCTGCTCTATCAGATCAGCAGCATCGGGTTCAGGTCTGGTCACCAGTAAATTCATCACGCAAACAGCTTGTCTCCGGCCATGGCAGCAATTTCCCGCCCGGCATCAAGGCCCAGTTCCTCGGCCTTATCAGCCGGTCCAACCCGTGTGGTTTCAAAACGTTCTGACCCGTCACGGGTAAGCGCCATCACGGTCAGATGAACTGTGTCGCCCTCAAGCGTAGCATGGGCCGCCAGCGGGGTGCGACAGGAACCATCCAGTTCAATCAAAAACCCGCGTTCAGCCGCCACAACAATTTCAGTTTCACCATGCCGCAAGGGCCCAAGCAATTTGGCTGTCGCCTCATCACCCTCACGAATTTCAATGCCGATCGCCCCTTGCGCCACTGCTGGCAGCATATCTTCAACAGCCATTGCTTTGGTGATCAGCGCGGCGTCGCCGAGACGATTCAACCCGGCACAGGCCAGAAAAGTTGCATCGGCCACCCCGTCCGCCAATTTTTTCATCCGGGTTTGCACATTGCCGCGAAATTCCACCACTTCCAGATCAGGCCGCAAGGTGCGTACCTGGGCCGAGCGGCGCACCGATGACGTGCCAAGCTTTGCCCCTGCTGGCAGTTCCTCAATGGAATTTGCAACACTGGAAATAAAAGCATCGCGCGGATCTTCGCGCTCCAGCAATCCGGCCATGATCAGACCCGGTGGCAAAACCGCCGGCATGTCTTTCATCGAATGAACCGCCAGATCGATTGAATTGTCGTAAAGCGCTTCTTCAATTTCTTTGGTAAACAGCCCCTTGCCGCCAATTTCCGACAACGCCCGGTCCTGAATTTGGTCACCGGTGGTGGAAATCACCACAATCTCAACATCATCACTGCTCATTCCGTGAGCAGCCATCAGCTTGTCGCGTGTCTCATGGGCCTGGGCCAATGCCAGTTTTGACCCACGGGTGCCTATTTTCAATTTGCCTGCAGCCAATTTTTATGTCCTAAAGCGGTATAATATGCTCACGCACAATAGTTTAAGACCTCCAGCGTGTCATCTCTTAAGGTTGCAAAGACCATGGCAAAACGCCTCACAGTACTGGGTATCGAATCTTCCTGCGATGAAACCGCAACTGCTGTGGTGCGCCTTGATGAACAAGGCAACGCCCAAACCCTGTCCAATATCGTCCTGTCACAAACCGCTGACCATGCCGTCTATGGCGGTGTGGTGCCCGAACTTGCCGCCCGCGCCCACATCACCCATATGGACCACTTGATCAAACAGGCAATGGATGAGGCCGGGCTGGACTTCAACCAGCTTGATGGCGTGGCCGCTACCGCTGGTCCCGGTCTGGTTGGCGGCCTGCTGGTTGGCATGATGACCGCCAAAGCCATTGCCATGGCCCA
>JAFLKA010000420.1 GCA_022712735.1 Marinosulfonomonas sp.
GGCGGCGGTCAGAACCTTAAACGTCTGGTTGTGAACATCGCCCATTTCATCTGGTGCATCATCAACCTGCATACGCCACGCACAATTGTCGGTGAACCCGTCCAAAGGCATCAGGGCGGTGATCAGGCCAATCGCTTCGGGTAGCATCATCGCGGGTAGGTGGATCACCTCGCCCCAAATGGTGCTGGCGGCGGTCGAGGCTGCGGGGAAATTGGCGTCAACCACAACCAGTTCGTCCCCATGCCCCATTTGCATCAGGCAGGTCATCAAATCGGGCGTCATGCGGGCGTCAATTCCGTGCAGCATATCGTATCTCCTTAAAAGCGTTTTGACTTAACCTTGAAACGTAATTCGCTGCCTTTCGCTAACGCTCAAACGCAAATTATGTCACACTTTAATTCAAGAAAAGCCGAAACGCTGTAAAGGGGGCCGCGAGCATTTTCCCCGCAACCCCCGTGTTTTTCAAGTGCTTTACACCCTAGCGTGGAGGCAGCGGCATCCATGCTGGCATAGCAACATCGGCATGGGCAAACTGGGGCATGCTTTTGCTCAGAGTTTCCATGTTGGTGATGTCGTTGTCATTCAGGAATTTCTGCGTGATCAGGGTTGGCGGTACAACAACGTTGTGACCCGGATCTTCACCTGCCAGCAGCATCGCCAGCGTGCGTACCGAAACTTCGCCAACCACAGCAGGGTTGGTTGCAACGGTCGCAGCCCAGGCACTGCCTTCTTCGCGCATTGCGGAAATATCGGCGGTGGAAACGTCGGCCGAATAGATATCAACCTTATCGGTCATGCCGGCTTCGTCCACAGCGATTTTCACGCCTTTGGCAAATTCGTCATAGGGCGCGAATATCACGGTGATTTCAGGATGCGCTTGCAAAACAGAACGCGCCTGATTGGCAACCGAATTGGCAATTGGATTGTCCAATGTGCCAAACATCGCCACTTCCTCGATGCCGGAATGGGCCGCTTTGATATCTTGCCATGCAACATCACGACGATCCAGCGGCGCAATACCAGCCACATAAACGTAACCCGCTTTCCAAGTGTCGCCATTATCGGCAACAGCCTGTTCCAGCGCCAATTTACCCAACAGATAATCAGATTGCTCAACCTGTGGAATGGCAGGGTTTTCAACGTCCACGTCAAACGCCACAACCTTGATGCCCGCGTCCAGTGCACGCTGTGCGGCCTCTTGCATGGCTTCGGTCAGACCGTGCTGGATGATGATCCCGTCCACACCCAGCGCGATGGCCTGATCGACCATATCGGCCTGAAGGGCGGCGTCTTGGCGACTGTCCAGAATCCGCAAATCAACCCCGAGGGCAGCGGCCTGTGTCTCGACACCCGACAGGTAGGCCTGGAAAAAGTCACCGGTGGAAAGGTAACGCACCAGCGCGATTTTTACTTCACCCGCGTTGTCGAACGGGGCAGGCATTTCACCCGCCATGGAAGGGGTGGCAAAGCCGGTTGCAAGTGCTGCAATCCCGCCAGCCATTCCCAGAACAATACGTCTAGATAGTTTCATGTTGGTTCTCCCTTTAGTGGTTCAGTTCTAGTGGTTAGAGCCCCCGCGCCGACCTGTCAGCACGAAGGTAAAGACGAGGGCAATCACCAGAACGGCCCCCTTTACGAAATCCTGGGTGTAATAGGGCGCGTTCATCATCGTCAGCCCTTGCAACAGGATACCGACAAACAGCGCGCCGATGGCGGTGCCAAACGCATTGGGTTTGGCGGCGCCCAGCACCGCAAACCCGATCAGAGCGGCGGCCACCGAATCCAGCAGCAGGTTATTGCCCGAGGCAATATCGCCACGTCCCAGACGTGCCGCCAGCAGGATGCCTCCGACCGAGGCCAATACCCCAGAAATCATATAGGCGATGATTTTGTAGCGGTTCACATTGGTACCCGCTAGCGCTGCGGCGCGTTGGTTCGATCCAATCGCATACATCAGGCGGCCATGGCGGGTCAGTTCCAGAAACACCCAGCACAGGATCGCGACGATGATCAGAATGACCACCGAAACGGGGATCAGGTTCTCGATAAAGAAATCAAAGCGGTTGCGGCCCAGCCACAGAAATTCCGGCGCGAAGGTGCCATTTGCGGTTTCGCCACCGGGCAGCTTCATGCCGGTTGCGATGCTGCGCCCTTCGGTCGGGATACGCTGCAAGCCGATCAGCAGGAACATCATGCCGAGCGTCGCCAGCAGATCCGGCACCTTCATTTTCACGATCAGAATACCGTTCATCAGCCCGATCAAAGCGCCCATCACCAGACAGGCAACGACGGCCGCAACTGCGCCCATTTCCAGCACCACCATGACGTAGGCTGATAGCATCAAGGCCGACGTGGCGGTTGAGCCGATGGACAGATCAAACCCGTCAACCACCAGCGTGAACGTTACCCCCAGTGCCAGAATGCCGGTGATCGCCACCGACTGGAAAATAAACACCGCACTATAAGGGCTGAGAAACCCTTCCGCCGCGATCGAGAAATAGATCAGCAGACCGGCAAGCAAGGTCAAAAACCCGTAGCGGATGGCATAGTCGACCATGGTTTTCTTTGGCGCCATGTCTTTGATATTTGCTGCGTCGTCCTTCATTACTGTCTATCCGCCCATTCTTGTTTCTTTGTTATTGCCGTTCAGGCCCGCGACCTTTGCCACCACCTGGTTTATATACAGATCAAGGTTGGGATGCTCGCCGACAACTTCGCGGTCGGCCAAAACGACGATCCGGTCGGCGATTTCCATCACCTCGTCCATTTCACTCGCCATCACGATGGTGGCCCGCCCCTTGGCGGTTTCACGGATTTTGGTGCCTATATCGCGCCGCGCCTTGATGTCTACGCCCTGAAACGGCTCGTCCAGTATCAACACATCCGACGGCTGGCTAAGCCAGCGGCCGATCACCACCTTTTGCTGGTTGCCGCCTGACAGGGTGCCGATGTCGTCAGCTTCCGACTGGCAAATGATGTTCAAATCCTTGATCGTTTCGCGGGCCCTGCGCGCCTCCGCGCCTCGATCGACAAAGGACAGGGTGGAAAACCGCGCCAGAAACGGGGCCGAGATGTTTTTGGTCAGGTTGTGATCCTGCAACACCCCGTTGGTGCCGCGATCCTTGGCGCACATGAACACGCCCGCATTAATCGCGTGGCTAGGGGATTTTGGCGCATAGGGCGCGCCCATCAGGGTTATCGTGCCACCTGCGGGTTTCTTCAATCCGTATAAAATGGCCGCCAGTTCGGATTTACCCGACCCGACAAGGCCGGTGATGGCGACAACTTCATCCGCGTTGATGGTCAGCGAAATTTTCGGCGACCCAGCGCGGATTTGCACGTCTTTCAGCTCCAGCACCGGCGCACCGGCGCCTTTGAAATCCAGCGTGGCATCGACCATCTTGTGGCCCAGCATCGCATTCACTGCGGCCTCGTAATCCAGCGGTGCCTCGTCAAACCGCCCGACGATTTCGCCATCGCGCATGCTGACAATCCGGTCGGCAATGCGGTAAATGTCGCTGGT
>JAFLKA010000528.1 GCA_022712735.1 Marinosulfonomonas sp.
GGTGGCTAAACTCGATGAATGGGAACGCTTCTACAACTTCGCCAGACCACACGGCGCGCACAATGGACAGACCCCTTACGAAGCCCTGCGAGAGCGGCTAACATGACCCAATAAGTGTCCCGCCGGTTCGTCTAGGTTACACTTGGTTAGTTGGTAAAAATCGAATGCCCAAAGCACGGCTGCTTTCAAACAATTTGGTGTAGTTTTTTCCGTGCGCATGACGAAATAACATACAGTATATTCTTTGCGCTCATTCTCGGCGAAGCCTCACTGAAAGGCGGAACTGGACCTGTCACGAAACCATGCCGCTCCCTCTACTTCATACCAAATAGGCGCTAAAGGAGCGATTGTCTTGCGTTTACATTTTGGGGCACTGCAGCTTTACTAATAGTAGGTTTCAACAAACATCGTTCTCTGATAAAGACGTACCAACTAAAAAACTGTCGAGCTGAATTTCATTATGTCTAAAACTTTTTCATCAAATTCGGCTTTCTATGTTTTAATTACACTGGCGTCTTTTGCCTTGAGCGCAACGGTCTATTATCTAAATGCACCCTGGATTTTCCCGTTGGACGACGCCTATATCGTCATCGATAATGCACAAACGCTACTTTTAGGAGGCGTTGACGACAGCTACCAACAACCCGCGTTAGTTGGAACAACAAGCGCGGTTCATTTGCTTTTCGTGGCTGTGCTGGGTCTAGTCTTCGAACTTGAGATAGCGGCTTTTGTCGTGGCCGCATTGTTTGTGGCACTTTACGTTACCGGGCTTGCGCGCCTGCTTTTACAGATCAGTCAATCCAAGTGGATCGCAATCGGTGCCACCTGTATCGCGTTGTTTACCAGCTATGGGCTTCGCCAGCTTTACGGAGGCTTAGAAACCGGGTTAGCGATGGCCGCTGTTGTTTGGAGCCTATCACTGATGGTCTCACATTCGCGCATTGCCCTACCGATATTGTGCGGAATTATGCCGTTCATCCGCCCCGAGCTTGCGGCCCTTAGCCTGAGTATATTGGTGTGGAGATGGTACATCAATGGCTTTAACCTTCGCCTCATCGCGCAAGACACCGCTCTTTTTTGCGCAGGGTTTTTGCCGTGGATCTTCTGGTTTTACCTTTCTACCGGCCACCTCTCGTCGCAAACAGGATCTGCGAAAATCGCCTTTTTTGCAGAGGCGTCCCTACCATGGCGCGCGCGCCTTTTGATCGTCTTTACCGTGATCAGAAAATCCACACTGCTCCCCATGTTATTGGGTTTGATTTTCCTCTGGCGTCAGCCTTTCGCGGTTCCAGCGATCTTGTTTTCGTGCGCTCTAATAGGGGCTTATTTCCTCTTTCTTCCGGGCGGTCTTGACCACAATTTTGCACGCTATTTGCATATACTATTGCCGATTGGCATTGCTGGTTACACGGCTATCCTTTCACGTTTTTCCTCTTCTTTTCGCCGTCCACTTCTCGTGCTCTTTGGGGCATTGGTTTTTCTGTCTCCGCCAAACTCAGACCGCTTCCTACTTGGCCGACCGTTTGTAGCCGAAGATGGTCGTGCGACCGCAGCTTGGGCCAACCAAAACTTGGCACCCGACACCCGCATACTGCTCCATGATGCAGGTATGTTTGCTTGGGACACGTCCTTCTCTCTTGTGGATTTTGTTGGCCTTAAAACCCCGTCATCCATAGCCGCGCATGAAAAATTCACCCTTCCCAGTACGGGCCAAAACCGCAGCGCCGCGGTTGATGAAATTGCCAGTAAAGGCGATGTTACCCATGTAATTATTCTGAACAATTTCTTCTGGGATAGACTTGCGGATGATCTTCGTGCGGCAGGGTGGGTCTTGATGCGGGTCCGAGAACCCGATGGTTTCGGATATGTAATCTATTCAATCTCTAAACCGGGAGCGGCAGAATAAATGTTTGCGCAAATTGATCTAGAGACAGCACAGGCCAAAAAATGGGACGTGATCATAGCCGGAACCAGCTTTTCCGCGATGTTTTTCGCCCGCGCACTGCCAAAAAACCTTGATGTTCTCTTTATCGAAAAGGGAACACTTCAACAACATGATGATCAGTTGATCAATGGTATTACCAACCTGGAAGACATTGATCAGGAGAACACTTCAGGGCACGAAAAAACCTGGGTTGCGCACAGCAAGTTCGGCGGAAACTCCAATTGTTGGTGGGGGCAAACGCCCCGCTTTCACCCAAGCGATTTTCAACTGAATACGCTTTATGGTGTCGGGCAAGATTGGCCGATCAGCTACAGCGACCTTGAACCATATTATGGTGAAGTCGAGAAAATAATGGAGATTTCAGGCGGTGGAAGTGAACATCTTTTACCACGCTCTACGCCGTTCCCCTATCCGCCCCATACGCGCTCCCTGACCGATCTGTATTTTCAGGAAAAACGCCCAGATATCTGGTTTCCCGCTCCGACCGCCCGCGCGAATGGGGGGGGTAGAACCGCCTGCTGCACAAATGGCGTCTGCGATCTGTGTCCAGTAGACGCAAAGTTCACCATTCTTAATGGAATATCTGCCTTTGAACGTCGTGGTGCGCAGCTTTTGCTTGGCAGCGAAGTCCGTGCCGTACACATTGAAAACGGTCAAGCAAAAGGCGTGGAGGTTCGCGCCAAGGATGGACGTATCTCCGAGCTGCGGGCCGATCTGTTCGCACTGGCAACCAATGCGATTTACAACGCCGCGATACTGCTGCGATCCGGCGTTGAGAACCCCGCCCTTGGCCGCTATATACACGAGCAAGCCTCGCGCGATATAAGCGTCGATATCCCGATCAAAAACTACTATGGCGGCACCTCAATCACCGGACATTGCTACGGGCTTTATGATGGTGCGCATCGGCGCGAAAACGGCGGCGTGATGATCGAGAATTACAATACCCCGCCCCATATTCGCCACGAGCCGGGCAAGTGGACGCAGCGTTTGCATTTGAAATTCATAGTCGAGGATTTACCCCAAGCCGATAACCGGGTTGTCTTAGGCGAAACGGGCGAGCCGCGTGTTTTGTGGCGTGGGCATTCTGACTATGCCCTCAAAGGTTTGGATTTTGCCGAGGAAAATCTTGCATCGGTGCTGCCGGTTGATATCGAAGCGATGTTTAGCCATCGCCAGAACACCACCGAAGCCCATATCCAAGGCACCCACCGTATGGGTCTTGATCCGAAAACTTCCGTGGTCGATACCCGCATGCGCACCCACGCCGCACAGAACTTGTTTGCGCTCGGCGCGGGCGCATATCCTAGCTGCTCTCCGGCCAATCCCACGCTCACTTTATCCGCACTCTCCTTGCGCGCCGGGGGGTCGTTGCAATGAAACTTAGCAGAAGAAAAGTTCTAACTGTATTGGGTGGTGCTGCGGTTTTGGGCGGCGGTTATACAATTAGCACAGGCTTCCCCGAAGCAGTCAACAACATCATCATACAAAACTTCGGGGCCGATATTGCCGCAACCGAGGATGCCAAGGACTTTGCTGAAGATTTCATAGCTGCCCTTAAATTTCGATCAACCACCACCGCTTTGATCCTTAGTGGAGTTCACCGAGTCCAGAAAATGAATATACCGGTTGGGCCACATATTTACGCGCAGTTCGAACGCCTTTTGGTTGCATCTTTTGTGATGTCAACGAACGTAGCGCAAGTGTATCCGGCAGCAGGCGAACTTTACTATTCCGGTTTGTTTGATCCTTACGCAAACACTTGTGCTAACCAACTGTCTGCGGCGTTTTTCGCTTGAGCAACAATTACGCTGGCATAAACCCGAAAGACCGAGTTCAACTGCAAAGAAATTGACCTGAACCATTGCCATCTAAACCTGTCTTAGGTCACATTTTTATCGAAAATGGGAACTTTAACGCTGCCGTTCTGCACTCTAGTCGAACCTGCATTGAAGATGAAGCCTGCGTCCGCGGCTTGGCGACAGGGTACTCAACGACAGATAAGTCCGCATCGTGCAGGTTGTTGACCACAATTGCTGCGCCATGCACCAATGTCCATTTCGACGGGCTACACCAAAGCATCAGCGATCATATCAAATGGAGGCAATGGACCGTTCGCGAGACTTTGCAAAGGTCACTATCTGCGCATAGCTGCCGTCGGTGCAGATTGCAGCGAACGTCTCCTTTCCCGCCCGATCTCCCGGAATTAGCTGGCAGAAGTCCCTACTAAGTTCAGCCAATAGCGCGTGTACCTGCGTTCCCCAGTGCGGGTAAGAGCGCCGGTTCCAACGAGATCCAGCAAGTCCCGTGTTGCAGTGGCGCGCGAAGTACCTGTAATTGAGATGTAATTCTCAGCGCTGAGACCGCCTTTGAACCCTTCCGGCCCCTCTCTGAACATACGCTCGATTGCCTTGGCTTGCCGAGAGTTGAACTGGTCGCAATACTGATCGTGAAAATGAGCTTTCGCAATGAAGAACCCAACGCGATCAAGGGTCACCTGCTGCGCAGTTAATATCGTCTCAGCGAACCACTCCAACCATGACGTGACATCAAGTGTTTTCTGGTGTCGCTCCAGCTGGTCATAGTAAGCCTTACGCTCGCGTTCGATCGTGAAGGCAAGCGCGATCAGGCTCGGTTGGCCAATATTCTGCGCCAACGACTTTTCTGCTAAGGCTCTGCCCAACCGACCGTTGCCGTCCTCAAAGGGATGGATGCTCTCGAAATAAAGATGGCTAAGACCGGCCCTGGTCAATGCGGGTAGCGGTTCGGCGCCATTAGAGTTGGTTCTGTTGAACCAATCCACATAGTGTCCCATCTCGGTCGGGACGTCACCTGATGGCGGCGCCTCGAAATGTACCGTCGGTCGGTCGATGCGGCCCGAGACGATCTGCATCGCGTCGCCATGTTGCCGATACCCCCCGATCATTTCTAGACTCCGATCATGAGACAAGAGCATGCCGTGCCACCGATAAAGCGTCTCATGCGTCAGCGGCTTGGAATAAGTGGAATAGACATCGACCATCATTTCTGCGACGCCCTGCTCCTTAGGTTTTGCGGGGTGACCGTTTGGTGCAAGACCAAAATGGCGACGCAGAGAAGACTGGACGCTCTGTCGATCAAGCATTTCGCCTTCAATGGCGCTGGTTTGCATAGCTTCATCACTTAGCAGGTCAATGCGTAGCTGATCGCGCTCAGACGAATTGACATGGCGCACTGCGCCGATGATCTCGCCAGAAGACAGCAGAAACTGCTGCTCGAACGGCTCGATAACCGAAGCATCGTACTGGAAATTGGGCCAGTCTGCTAATTGCCAGTTCCACTGCATGAGCGATAGAATCCCTCTCTATAACTCATATATAGAGCATTTTTGATCCATAGAGGTCAAGGCTATCAATCAAATTCACGGTGAAATTATCTCCAAAGGTCCCACCAAATGATCAGTAGCAACTCCACCATTTGATCACTAAGCGGCTATCTCACAGTCAATCCGCTAACCCAGCGTCCTGCAGTTGCTCCATATCGAGCAGGTCCCGCAAGCTCTGCAAATCGAACGCCACCAAAAACTGCGGTGTCGTCACATATGTATAGGGCGCCCCTGCCCTCGGACTTCGCGGCCCCGTCGCGATCAGATCCCGCATCCTTAGCCGCCCTATCAAATCACGGCTGATGTCCTTACCAAAGATACCCTTGAGACCCTCACGTGTCAGCGGCTGGTGATAGGCAACAGCTGCCAGCACCGCGATCTCGAATTCATTCAAATCCACCAGCTGCTCATTCACATCTGCCGCCACGCGAATGGCTTGTGCAAACTGCACCCGCGTCCGCATCAGCCAGGCGTCAGCGACGCAGGCAATTTCAAAGGGGCGTTGGCGCAATTCTGCCTGAATGTCTTCGATCAACAGGTCAACCGATACTCCCTGCCCCACAACGCGTGCGAGATCGATCCGTGACACTGGTGACGCCGATGCAAAAATCACCGCCTCAATTCGACCCATCCATTCCCGCCATCGCAGTTCGCGCGGCAGGTCCTCCAACTCAACGTCGAGCATCGGTTTATCTTTTGCCATGCTCAGACCCCATACAGCCGGAACGTCGGCCGCCCCGTCAATTCGCGCACAACGCCCAGGTCCACCAACCGATCACACAACCGCCGCGCGGCCCGGTCAGTCACCGCAACCGTTGTGCCTTGGATCATCGGACTTAACATCCCAGATGGCGACACTGCGTCATGGCTCAAAAACAGAGCCAGCGCGTCATCCGAGCCTTTCGCCCGCAACTTTGGTGCGACGGCCCGGAGCCTCGACGCGCGACGCTTCAGATCAGCCGCATTGCGGATCGCGGCATCGCAAGCGGCAATCATCGCCCGATGCAGACACAGCACCGGATCCCCGTTTCCATCAGAAATCGCGCGAATATCTTTCCGAGTCAGGTGCGCCGCCAACAACGGCATCACCCGATCCCAGCCGATCGCCCGCGTCAAAGTCACATCTGCCAGCATCAACGCCGCTGCTTCTTGGCGGGGAAATTGTCGTAGTACGACTGCCAATATTTGGCCTGCTTGCGCAACCGGCGTGCCTGCAAACAAACCAAGCTCAGGCATCGCCTCGGCAACCGGACCCGGCAATAATTTCACCACCCTATCCTGCCACCCCGACGCGGGCAGATTGATCCGTGCCAACTTACGCCAGACCACAAACATATCGCCCGCAGGTCCCAAAGCGTCCCCTGCCTGCCCCAGTCGCACTGGCCGCGCCAAACAGACCGCGTCGCGGATATCGGAAATTGTTTCACGCCTGTTTTCCAGTTTGAGGCAAGCGACCGCAGCATCCAGGGCCAAACGATCCCGCAACAAAGCACCCGGTAATGTGCCGCTGGGATCGCACAATACTATATCGAGCATCGCCAGCGCCGCACCGGACGAAAAGGCAACACTATCAGTACCTTGGACCTGCGCAGAGGTGACCCAACGCGGCAGCATGTGTATGGTCTGGGTATCGCCTAAGACAGGTTTGACAGCAGGTTTCATTCGGATAGCCTAAACCACTGCGGCGGTTACATCCAGTATATAGCGACCTATCCGCCGCATCTTACCGCTCTCTACTACGTCCAATAAGTTTGCATTATCGGACGTTAAAAGATATGCTCAACACATGGTTCAAAACAACGACATTTCGAGCAAATCTTCGGCAAACGCGCCATCCCCCAACGAGGACAGCGAGAGAGGCACTGCGTCCAGTGAGACGTT
>JAFLKA010000150.1 GCA_022712735.1 Marinosulfonomonas sp.
ATTTCCAGATGTTGTGCTGGTGACCGAGGAGCAGGCGGATTCCCACAGCGTCAAGGCGGATAAATTTATCATCGTTGATCCACTGGACGGCACCAAGGAATTTATCAAACGGCGCGGTGATTTCACCGTGAACATCGCCTATGTGGAACACGGTGTGCCTATTCGTGGAGTGGTCTATGCACCCGCACGCGGACGGCTGTTTTATACGGATGCAACTGGGCAATCGGTCGAGGAAACAGGAGAGTTTGCCAAGGATGTTGTTGGCCCGACCACCCCGATGTCTGTCTCTAAACCTGACAATACGGCGCTGATGATTGTGGCCTCAAAATCGCATCGTGATCAGGCGACTGATGATTACATCAACAAATATGTGGTGAAAGATTCCAAAAGCGCTGGATCGTCGCTAAAATTCTGTCTGGTGGCCACCGGCGAGGCGGATATTTATCCGCGTGTTGGTCGCACAATGGAATGGGATACGGCGGCTGGGCATGCGGTTCTGTCGGGTGCAGGTGGGCATGTGGTGCGGTTTGATGACCACAGTCCGCTGGTGTACGGCAAGGCGGATTATGCCAACCCGTTTTTCATTGCCTATGCTCCTGGCGTGGATCTGAAACTGGCGTAAAATATATAAAAGTGTTAGCAATTGCTAACATTGATGGAACGGTGTGGCTGTTGGGGTATAATAGCCACATTTTTCCCCCTGACCTGTAAATAGTTATTGGGATATTCTTGTCTAATTAACAGTTTGGGCGTTAACTAAGAAAAAACGCCATCTCTGTTCAAGGAGAGGCCAAAAATATGAGTGTAGGCAATGAAACGTAAAGTTACCAAAGCAATCTTTCCCGTGGCCGGGCTGGGAACCAGATTTCTACCGGCAACTAAATCCGTACCAAAAGAGATCATGACGCTGGTTGACCGGCCATTAATCCAATACGCAATTGACGAAGCACGCGAGGCAGGGATCAAGGAATTCATCTTTGTCACTTCACGCGGCAAAGGCGCACTTGAGGATTATTTCGATATCGCCCCGACGCTTGAAGCGGCCCTGCGCAAGGCGGCAAGCGCGAGTTGCTGGAGATATTAAAGAGCACCAATATGGAAAGCGGCGCGATTGCCTATATTCGCCAACACAAGGCATTGGGGCTGGGGCACGCTGTCTGGTGCGCGCGTCGGTTGATTTCCAATGAACCGTTTGCAGTGATCCTGCCGGACGATGTGATCGCGGCTGAAAAACCCTGTTTGCAGCAGATGGTCGAAGCCCATGAAGAAACCGGCGGTTGCGTTGTCGCCGCGATGGAAGTGCCGCATGAAAAGGCATCATCCTACGGCATTCTGGATATCAAAGAGGATATGGGCGCAATGGTGTCGATCAAAGGCATGGTCGAGAAACCGGAAGCCGGCACAGAACCCTCCAATCTGGCGGTGATCGGACGTTATATTCTGACACCACATGTTTTACGCAATCTGACCAAGATCAAGCAGGGCGCGGGTGGTGAAATCCAGTTGACCGACGCCATTGCCAAAGAGATCGAGCAGGGGCGCGATGTTTACGGATACAGATTCCGCGGCCAGCGGTTTGATTGCGGCTCCAAGGCGGGATTCTTGCAGGCAACGGTGGCCTTCGCATTGGCCCGCGAGGATTTGCGCGAGGAATTTGCACAGTATCTAAATGAAATGGTGTCGCTGCAAAAAGCAGCGCAATAATAACGGGCGGTTCAATTTGGCGCATGTATTAGTCACGGGCGGGGCGGGCTATATCGGGTCGCACGCCTGTAAGGCGCTAAAGGCGGCGGGTTATACGCCGGTGACGTTTGATAATCTGGTAACGGGGTGGGTCGACGCGGTTAAATTTGGCCCGTTTGAACAAGGCGACCTGTTGGACCGCACCCGTCTGGACGAGGTTTTTGCCAAATACCAACCCGTTGCCGTGATGCATTTCGCTGCCCTGTCATTGGTGGGTGAAAGCATGGAGCAACCCGGCAAATATTGGCGCAATAATGTGGTTGGCTCTTTAACCCTGATCGAAGCGGCGGCGGATGCTGGCTGCAAAAACTTCGTCTTTTCATCGACCTGCGCCACCTATGGCGATCAGGATAACGTGGTTCTGGACGAGAATTGCGCACAAATGCCGATCAATTCCTATGGTGCATCAAAACGTGCGATCGAGGATATTCTGGCGAATTTCGGCGAAAGCGACGGGATCAACCATGTGATTTTCCGCTACTTCAATGTGGCGGGTGCAGATGCAGATGCCGAGGTCGGTGAATTCCACCGCCCCGAAACCCACCTGATCCCGCTGGTGCTGGATGCGATTGACGGTAAACGCGCGGCACTAACGATTTTCGGCACGGATTACGACACGCCCGATGGCACCTGCGTACGCGATTATGTGCATGTATGTGATCTGGTTGATGCGCATGTTCTGGGGCTAAAGTGGCTGGAGGATGGCAAAGGCAACCGCGTGTTTAATTTGGGCACCGGCAAGGGGTTTTCCGTGCGCGAAGTGGTCGATGGTTGCCGCGTGGTGACCAACCGCGAGGTGCCTCTAAAAGAGGGGCCGCGCCGAGCAGGGGACGCGACAAAGCTGGTGTCAGGCAGTGTGCGGGCCGAGAAAGAGCTGGGCTGGACCCCGCACCGGTCCAACATGGAAGCGATGGTTGTGGATGCGTGGCGTTGGCACCAAAACGGCCATTATGAAAAATGAGATTTTGCGCTAGGGTGCTCCCTAAATAGGGAAGGCAAAACATGCGAAACCTTTGGACAGCATATAGGATGCGCCAAAAACGGCGGCGGCTGCTATTTCGGGCGCTCAGAAAACGCCGACAGCTGGTTTGCGTTGTGGACAGGTCTGGTCAGATCACAGCGGATGCAGTCCTTGCTTTTTCGACCATGCGCAATGAAATCATCCGCCTACCATATTTTCTGGAGTATTACCGCAAGCTGGGTGTCGCGCATTTTCTGATTGTGGACAACGACAGCGATGATGGTACCGGTGAATATCTGGCTGACCAACCAGATGTATCGCTGTGGCACACAACGCACAGCTATAAACTGTCACGCTTCGGGGTGGATTGGCTGACATGGCTCCAGATTAAATTCGGGCACGGGCATTGGTGCCTGACGGTCGATGCCGACGAAATACTGATCTATCCCCATTGCGACACGCGCCCGCTAAAGGCGCTGACCGATTGGCTGGATCAGGCAAAAATCCCGTCGTTCGGCACCATGATGCTGGATATGTATCCCAAGGGGGCGCTGGACGCGCAAACCTATCAGGCGGGGCAGGATCCGTTCCAGATATTGCGCTGGTTTGACGGAGATAATTATCGCAGCCAGATGCAGCCTGAATTGCAAAACTTGTGGATACAGGGCGGCGTTCGGGAACGGGTGTTTTTTGCCGACAGACCGGAACGCGCGCCAACGATGAACAAAACGCCTCTGGTGAAATGGAACCGGCGTTATGCCTATGTCAGTTCAACCCATTCCCTGCTGCCGCGCCGTTTGAACCAGGTTTTTGATCTGGGCGGGACGGGCAAAACCACAGGTGTTTTATTACACAACAAGTTCCTGCACATGGTTGCCGACAAATCCCGCGAGGAAAAACACCGGCAGGAGCATTTTGAAAACAGCAGCCAGTATGACACCTATTATGACAGCCTAACCCAAAGCCCTGATCTGTGGTGCGCGGCATCGTATCAATATGACGGCTGGCAACAACTAGAGGCAATGGGGTTGCTGTCAAAAGGGGCGTGGGCCTGACCCTGTGGTAAACTTGTCAATTATCGTGAAGTATTAAGTAATTACCCCATTTACGCAGGGGCAATTGGGCGTTATTTATGGGGTAATAATAAAAAGACGACAAAGACAATATCAGAGGCAAAGGGTGCAAAGAGTTAAGGGGAGATCCCCTAAACCTACCAAATTCGAGCATTTCTAACGTTGCATTAAAGGTGACGTGATACTTGAATTCAGGATATAGGTTTTCTGAGCACAAGGAACGGTTTTTAGATTGGGCGCATTATCCTCATATAGGTTGCGAATTGCGCGTCAACGCTGGCGCGTGCGCGCGTTTCGCAAGCGCCGCGAACTGAAACCTGTGGCCAATCGCACCAAACAGATCAAACCGGATGATATCATCATCTTCTCGACCATGCGAAACGAGCGGATTCGCCTGTCCTATTTTCTGCGGTATTACCGTGATCTGGGGGTGAACCACTTTGTGATGGTCGACAATGACAGTGATGATGGATCACGCGAATTTATGGCGGATCAGCCGGATGTTTCACTGTGGACCTCGACCAAAAGCTATAAGAAATCGCGGTTCGGGGTGGATTGGCTGAACTGGTTACAAATGAAATACGGCCATGGCCATTGGACGTTGACGGTGGATGTCGACGAATTTCTGGTGTTTCCGTTTAGTGATACACGCTCAATTCGGGCGTTAACCGATTGGCTGGATGCGTCATCAATTCCGTCGTTTAGCGCGATGTTGCTGGATATGTATCCAAAGGGACGGTTGGACGCGACACCGTATCGGTCCGGCCAGGACCCGTTCGAAATTGCGTCATGGTTCGATAGTGGAAACTACACGATTTCCAAAAACAAAAAATATGCCAACCTGTGGATACAAGGCGGGCCACGGGCACGATCATTTTTCACCGATGCGCCTGAAAACGCCCCCGCCATGAACAAGGTTCCGTTGGTAAAGTGGGACAGAAAATATGTCTATGTCAGTTCAACCCATACGCTACTGCCCCGCGTTCTGAACCGGGTTTATGACGAATATGGGGGTGAAAAAGCGTCGGGATGTTTGCTGCACGCTAAATTTCTGGACACATTCGGTGCCAAGGCCAAAGAAGAGCTGGAGCGCGGCCAGCACTACGCCAACAGCCACGAATACAAGGCCTATCACGCCGCAATGCAGGAAAACCCTGACCTGTGGTGCAAATGGAGCGAGAAATACATCAACTGGCGACAGTTGGAGATTCTGGGTCTGATGTCCAAGGGAAACTGGGCATGAACAGGGCAGGATCAGTCGGTATTGTGATGATGGTGCACAACGCGCTGGACCGTGCTTCGCAAGTGGCGCGTCACTGGGCGACTAACGGCTGTCCCGTCGTGATCCATGTAGATTCACAGGTGGGCCGTGATGCATATAAGGAATTTGTTGGCGGGCTGTCCGACCTGCCGGACCTGCAGTTTTCAAGAAGGCACTATTGCGAATGGGGCGCGTGGTCACTGGTTCAGGCATCACAAACCGCCTCGGAACTGATGCTAAAATCATTCCCCGATGTGCGCCACATCTACCTTGCCTCTGGGTCCTGCCTGCCGCTTCGCCCTGTGCAGGAGTTGGTTGATTATCTGGCAGAACGCCCGCGCACGGATTTTATCGAATCCGCAACGACGGATGATGTTCCCTGGGCGATTGGCGGTCTGGATTCCGAACGTTTTACCCTGCGGTTTCCGTTCTCATGGAAACGGCATCGTTCACTGTTTGACGGCTATGTCAGATTGCAGCGGCGCTTGCGTTACAAACGTAAAATCCCGATGGGTCTGGTGCCGCACCTTGGATCACAATGGTGGTGTCTGACACGCCGAACGTTATCCGCAATTCTTGAAGATCAGGAACGCGACACCTTTGATAAATATTTCAAACGGGTCTGGATACCGGATGAATCCTATTATCAGACATTGGTCCGGCTGTTTTCCACGAGCATCGAGAGCCGTTCATTAACCCTGTCGAAGTTTGATTATCAGGGTAAGCCCCACACGTTTTATGACGACCATCTGCAATTGCTGCGCCGGTCTGATTGCTTTGTTGCGCGTAAAATTTGGCCACATGCGGATCGCCTGTATAAGACGCTGCTAACCGATGAGGCAGAGGCGCTGAAAAAGGCCGAGCCGAATCCGGGCAAGATTGACCGCATTTTCGCCAAAGCGGTTGAGCGGCGCACCCGTGGCCGTGCCGGTCTATACATGCAGAGCCGCTATCCGGTTGAAGGTTGGGAAAACGGCGCAACGCCATCCTCCTATTCGGTCTTTCAAGGCTTTGCCGACTTGTTCGAGGATTTCGCGCCGTGGTTGGCCAATTCCACAGGTGCAACGGTGCATGGCCATTTGTTTGCCCCGAAACGGGCAGAGTTTGCCGGTGGAGAAAGCATTTATAGCGGGTGCATGCCCGATTCAGCGGCTATGCGAGATTCCAACCCGAAGGCGTTTTTAACCAACCTGATCTGGAACACCCGTGGCGAGCAGCAATGCTTCCAGTTTAGCCCAAGAGATTTGCAAGATTTGAACTGGTTCATCGCCAAAGATCCGAATGCCATTATCACGGTGATTACTGGCGCGTGGGTGGTGCCGCTGTTTCATTCCAACCTTAGCTTTGCCGAAATTAGAAAAGAAGCGGCACGCCTTCAGAAGATTGAAAGCGATCATATAAGGGTATTGCGTTCCCCCTATGCCAAGGCGCGGGTGCGGATCATGACGATGGCAGAATTCATCGAGGCACCGATGGAGCCACTACAAGCGATCATCGATACAATTGGCCCACGCAACAAGTTGCGCACATTGTCCGAGGCACCAATAATGGCTGACCTGACCGGATTTGGGAAATTTTTGCAGAACCTGAAAAATCAGGGAATGCACCCGCATTTGATGGGGGATTTTCCGACTGGCGACCATATTTCGCAAGTTGCAACAAAACCGCGCAAACCGTATCTCGTCAGAAAATAGGACCCCATGTCAGATAAATTCGACTATTTTGTTATGCTTGCGGAGAAGCGCACCGGATCAAATTTCCTATGCTCGAACCTTAACCAGTTTAAGGGGGTTACGGCCCATGGCGAGGCGTTTAACCCGTATTTTATCGGGGACGGGGACAAAACCGATCTGCATGGCGTTACGCTGGCCATGCGCGAGGCTGATCCGATCCGCCTGATTGATGAAATGAAGGCGGCGCCAAATAATCTGGTCGGGTTCCGG
>JAFLKA010000511.1 GCA_022712735.1 Marinosulfonomonas sp.
TTCTGTTGGGTGTCGGCGCGATTGCCGCCGTTGGCACGGTGCGTGTCAGCATCGAGCAAGGCTTGCAACAAGAGGGCGCAACAATACTGGGCGGAGATGCCGAAGTATCCTTTACCCACCGGTCCGCTGGCGACGAGGAGCAAATCTGGCTGGCCAAGACAGCCCAGAGCCTGTCTGAAATCATCGACTTTCGCTCAATGGCGGTGGTGGATCGGGACGGCACCATTGAAACCGGCCTGACCCAGATTAAAGCCGTTGATGCCGCCTACCCCTTGTATGGCGCTGTGGTTCTGGAACCGGATATCCCGTTGGCCGATGCATTGGCGCAAAAAGACGGGCTGAACGGTGCGGTGATGCAGCAAATCCTGATTGACCGGCTTGGCTTGTCGATTGGCGATCAATTCCGGTTGGGCGAGCAGGCGTTTCGGTTGACCGCTGCCTTGATCCGTGAACCTGACAGCGCAGGCAGCGGCTTTGGCCTTGGCCCCCGCACCATTGTTGCGACATCAGCGCTAGAGCAATCCGGCTTGATCCAGCCTGGCTCTCTGTTCGAAGTGCATTACCGGATGTTGCTGGCCCAAGATGCCAACCTAGATCAATTAAAATCCGAAGCCGAGGATCAGTTCAGCACCCGTGGTCTGCGTTGGCGCGACAGCCGCAATGGGGCCCCGGGCATCCAGCTATTTGTTGAACGTATCGCGTCATTTCTAGTCATTGTCGGTCTTGCCGGCCTTGCCATTGGCGGGGTCGGGGTTTCAGCCGCTGTGCGCTCGTATCTAGGCGGCAAAACAGCCACCATTGCAACGCTGAAAACACTGGGCGCTGATGGGCGCACCATTTTCCAAGTCTACATGATCCAGATCGGTGCGCTCACCCTTTTGGGCGTTGGTTTAGGCGTCGCTTTTGGCGCGCTGGTGCCGCTTGCCTTTGCCCCGCTGATCACCGCAGCGCTGCCAATCCCTGCCGATTTCACCCTGCATTTCGAGCCGCTGTTCCAAGCGGCGGTTTACGGGTTTCTGACGGCCATCCTGTTCACCCTGTGGCCATTGGCCAAAGCCCGCGATGTCCGTGCGGCCACCCTTTTTCGGGACGCCGCAGGGCGGATCAGCGCATGGCCCCGCCCACGTTTTATTTTGATGACAGGACTGGTGCTGGCCGCACTGATCGGCGTCATCATCAGTTTTTCAGAAATCCCCAAACTCGCGCTTTGGGCCACAGGTGGGATTGTTGCCGCCCTGTTATTGCTGATGCTGGCCGCGATGGGATTGCGTAAAATTGCAGGCGGGATCGCGCGCTCAAAATGGGTGCGTGGCAAACCTGTACTGCGTCTTGCGCTGGGCGCAATTGGCGGGCCGGGCAGCGAAGCCGTGCCAGTGGTCCTGTCACTGGGGTTGGGCCTGACAGTGTTGGCTGCCATCGGCCAGATCGACACCAACCTACGCCACGCCATTGCCCGTGATCTGCCTGCCGTTGCCCCTGCCTATTTCTTTATCGACATCCAGAAGGATCAGCTGGAACCATTCCTGACCCTTGCGCGATCCGACCCCGGCGTGACGCAAGTCGACACTGCCCCGATGCTGCGCGGCGTGATCACCCGCATCAACGATATTCCCGCAAGCGAGGTCGCGGAGGATCATTGGGTTATCCGTGGGGATCGCGGCATCACCTATGCGGAAAACCCTCCGAAAAACTCACATGTAACCGAGGGCGAATGGTGGCCCGCCGATTATACCGGCCCGCCCCTGATCAGTTTCGCCGAGGAAGAAGCGGGCGAGATTGGCCTGAAAGTCGGCGACATGCTGACAGTGAATATCCTTGGCCGTGATATTACTGCCCGCATCGCCAATTTACGCGCCGTGGATTTTTCCGACGCCAGCATCAATTTTGTTGTTACGATGAACCCTGCCGCGCTGGCCGGAGCACCCCATTCGTCAATCGCCACTGTTTATGCATCCGAGCAGGCCGAGGCGGGATTACTGCGCGACCTGATGAAGGAATTCCCCAACATCACCGCCATACGTGTGCGTGACGCCATCGCGCGGGTCTCAAAGGCGTTAAACGGGATCGCTGCGGCCACATCCTATGCCGCTGGCATCACACTGCTAACCGGATTTATTGTGCTGATCGGGGCCGCCGCCGCAGGTGAAGCGGGCCGCACCTATGAGGCGGCAGTGTTGAAAACCGTTGGTGCCTCGCGTCGGCGCATCCTGACCAGCTTTATGTTGCGCGCCGCTATTCTGGGGGCCGCTGCCGGAATGGTAGCCTTGTTTGTAGGGGCAATGGCCGCGTGGGGCGTGGTTACCTTTGTGATGAGCACAAGTTACCAGTTTGATGTGATCTCGGCGCTGACAATCGTCACAGGCGGGGCTGGGGCCACGCTGTTGTCAGGCATGGCCTTTGCCTGGCGCCCACTTGCCGCGCGCCCCGCACGAGTGTTGCGAATGCAGGAGTAACTGTCAGGACAATCAGCGGGTCAGCGACAGGAACAGTTTTGGCAGTTTTTCCGGCAGGCTTTCGACCTGATCGATAACGGCAAAATTATTGCGGCCAAAAATATCGGCGATGTAATCATCGGCTTTCGGATCAAGGCTGATGCAGTAGGTCGTCACCCCTTTGCTGGCCAGCTCGCCCACCGCCAGATGGGTATCGTCCATCAAATATTTAGGGTCTTGCACATCAATATCATGAGGCTCGCCATCAGTCAGCACCAGCAGCAGTTTTTTCTCCTCGGAGCGATGCGCCAGATATTCGCCCGCATGGCGCAGCGCCGCCCCCATACGCGTAGAATTGCCTGCTTTCATAGCGCCCAGACGGGCCTTTGGCTCAGCTCCCCAAGCCTCACCAAAGCCTTTGAAATGGGAATAACGCACCTCAAACCGAGTGTTGGAAGAAAATCCGGCAATGGCAAACGGGTCCCCCAGAGCATCGACAGCGGTGGCCAGCAAGGCGGTCGCCTCCTGACTCAGTTGCAGAATACTGGCATCGGCGCCCTCAACCGTATCGTTGATAGATTCTGAAAGATCGAGCAACAGAAGCACCGCAATATCTCGCCCGTCTTTGACGTGGCTTTGGTGGATACGGGTGTCGGGCGTGGTGCCAATGCGAAAATCTATCGCGGCGCGAATGGCCACATCGATATCAAGATCATCGCCCTCTTCCTGATAGCGGATGCGCTTGCGTTGTTGCGGCTTTAGCAGGTCAACAATCTGTTTGAGCTGCGCGATGAGCCGTTGATGTTTGGCCAGCAAGCCATCAATCAGGCCTGCATCGCCCTGTGGCTGAATCGCTTCATAAACTGTGGCCCAATCGGGGCGGTAATTCTGGATTTGATAATCCCACTCGGGGTAATGGCGCGGCGGCAACAGCCCATCATCGAGTTTCTGCACATCGCGGTCAGCGGTGTTGTGATCCGAGTGAAACTCGTCGTCATCTTCGGGCTCTTCAAGGAAAATCCACAGATAGCGGTTGTCATCGCGATAGCTGACTTCAGTATCCTCAAACCAGACTTTTGGCTGGCGGAAACTATGCTCGTGGTTGTCCCGCAGCCAGTGAATACCCAGCTCGATACTGATTTTCGCATCATGCGGATTCTCGGCGAAAGCCTTGCGGAATTTCTCCACCGCCTCGAGCAGCGCCGGATCACTGTAGCGGTGATCTGGGTTGAGCAGCGCATAGGACAGCATCGTCAATTTGTGCCGGATACAAGACCAGCCCTCGGGGCAGGTGCCGGGCTTGGGAACGGGATGCAACGACAGCCAAAGCGCACGTAAACCGGGCAGTTTGCGCATC
>JAFLKA010000344.1 GCA_022712735.1 Marinosulfonomonas sp.
TCCGCAGGCAGGACCGGCACAACAGGAATATCCCCCGCAGGAACGGTATTTTTGTTGCGCGGCGATAGCATTTTCCCCAGCATTTTGAAATGGCTGCTGCCCTCGCCCATATGGGGGGCAGGTGGGTCGTTGTGAAATCGACCTTGTCTGAGGGGGGCGGGCTTTGGTTGGTCAATCATCAGGTTTAAGTAGTGCGGCGGTTGCGACATATCAACAAAGCCCTTGGGTTTTGCGCCGCAAAAGCACATATAAGGCGCAACCAAACAAATTGATGGAATGATGACATGCTTGAACTGGGACAGGGTGCCGATGCCCCCGCTGCCGATCTGATCAAAGACACCACCGAGGCCACCTTTATGGCCGATGTGGTGGAAGCCAGCAAAGAGGTGCCGGTGATCGTGGATTTCTGGGCGCCGTGGTGTGGGCCGTGCAAAACGCTTGGCCCCGCGTTGGAAGCCGAAGTGACCGCCGCCGGTGGCAAGGTAAAGATGGTTAAGGTGAACATCGACGAGAACCAGCAGATTGCGGCGCAATTGCAGATCCAGTCGATCCCGACGGTTTATGCTTTTGTCGATGGCAAGCCGGTGGACGGATTTCAGGGCGCTGTGCCACCAAGCGAAATCAAGGCGTTCGTTGATAAGGTTTCGCTGTTGGGGCCGGATGGTGACGGTGGTTTGGCCGATGCGATTGAAGCGGCTGAAACCATGCTGACCGAGGGCGATGCGGCGGATGCCAAGGAAACCTTCGCGGCGATTCTGGAAGAGGATGCCGCCAATGCGGCGGCCTATGGCGGGCTGATCCGGTCCTATCTGGCGCTGGACGATCTGGAGCAGGCCGAGGCTACGCTAAACGGTGCCCCTGCCGAAATTTCTGAAACACCCGAGTTGGAGACCGCGCACGCGCAGATCGAACTGGCTAAACAGGCCGTGGATGCGGGGCCGGTGGCCGAGTTGCGCACCGCAGTTGATGTGGATGCAGACAACCATCAGGCGCGGCTGGATCTGGCAACGGCGCTGCATGGGGCCGGTGATACTGAGGCGGCGGTGAATGAGCTGCTGGAGCTGTTTCGCCGGGATCGCGAGTGGAACGACGGTGCAGCCAAGACGCAGTTGTTCACCGTGTTTGACGCGCTGAAACCGGATGATCCTATTGTTTTGAACGGGCGTCGCAAACTGACGTCGATGATATTTATGTAGGATGGCGAGGCAATGATTTCTGCTGCAAACCTGCCCGACACACTGCCTTTGTTCCCGCTATCGGGGGCGATCGTTTTGCCACGGGCCCGTTTGCCGCTGAATATTTTCGAGCCACGTTATCTGGCGATGTTCGAGGATGTTTTGAAAACCCGCGAGCGGCTGATCGGGATGATCCAGCCGATGGATAAGGATGCCGAGGGGCAGATGCACGCGGTGGGCTGTGCCGGACGCGTTACCAGTTTCACTGAAACCGATGACGGGCGTTACATGATTTCGCTGACCGGCGTGTCGCGGTTTCGGTTTGTGGAACAGATCGATGGGTTTGTGCCCTACCTGCAAGCCAAGATCGACTGGCAGGATTTCGCGCGTGATCTGGGCGGGGCCGAACATGATGACGGGTTTGATCGTGACGGGTTTTTGGCGCTGCTGGAACGGTTCTTTGCGGTCGAGGAACTGGACGCGGATTGGGATAATCTGAAGCAGGCCGAGACCGAGATGCTGGTGAATTCACTGTCGATGCTGGCGCCGTTTTCGCCCGAGGACAAACAGGCGTTGCTAGAGGCAAAGACACTTGCCACACGGTGGGAAACGCTGGTGACATTAATGGAATTTGCGCTGCGGCGCGGTGATGACCAAGGAGTGATGCAATGAGTGGTGGTGTTGAATTTGACGTTAAAATGCTGGAAGCGATGGTCTGTCCGGTGACGCATACTACATTGAGTTATGATGCCAAGGCGCAAGAACTGGTTTCCAAAACCGCGCATCTGGCGTTTCCGATCAGGGACGGGATTCCGGTGATGTTGGTCGATGAGGCGCGCAAACTGGATTGAGTGGCTATCAGATCTGCCGCCCCTGTAGCAGTTTCGGCACATCGCCAGTCAGCCCCGCCGCCTCGCGAATAAAGCGTTGGCGTAGGGTCGGGAAGGCGTTGACGATGCCCAGTCCGATATCGCGCCCCAATCGAAGCAGAGAATTATCATTTGAAAACAACCTGTTAAATCCATCCGTCGCCAGTGCCAGCGTGGTGGTGTCAAACTGGCGCCATGCTTGGTAGCGCTCCAACACATCCACCGCACCGATGTCTTCGCCGCGCCGTTTCGCCTCGATCAATACTTCGGCCAAGGCTCCGACATCGCGTAAGCCAAGGTTCAGCCCTTGCCCCGCAATTGGATGCACCCCGTGCGCTGCATCGCCAATCAGCGCCAGACGCGGCGCGATGAAGTGGTCGGCCAGCGTCAGGTTCAACGGATAGGTAAACCGCGCCCCCGCCAGTTTTATTTCACCAAGGAAACTGCCAAAACGCGGACGCAGATAGGCGAGGTAATCCGCATCCGTTAATGCATTGATCCGCGCGGCCTCCTGTGTTTCTTCGCTCCAGACAATCGAGGAACGATTGCCCGGCAGTGGCAGGATCGCCAAAGGGCCGGGTGGCATAAAAAACTGATGCGCGATGCCGTGGTGGGGCAGAGCGTGCTCGATAGCGCAGACCAGCGCGGTCTGGTTATAATCATGGCCGTGGCGTTTGATACCGGCCCGCTGCGCCGTGCCGCTACTGCGCCCGTCCGATCCGATCAAAATGCGCCCTGTCAGGGATTTTCCGCTGGCGGTTTGCACGGTCACATGCGCCACACCGACATCCTGTCCAATCACGGTTTCGCTGTTGATTTGCGTGATCAACGGGTGGTTTTTTAACCCCGCCTGAAACGCGCGGTAAAGATAGCGGTCCTCGACCATATAACCCATCGGCCCCTCGGCCAGTTCGTCACTGTTGAAATGCAGCATCCACGGCGATGGCCCCTCACCAGCGCGCCCGTCGGTGATTTTCACCTCGTTAATTGGCTGGCTTTGGGCGGTCACATCGCCCCAGACACCAATCGCCGCCAGCAGGCGTTGCGAGGCCAGCGCAAGCGCATAGCCGCGCCCGTCAAAGCCCGCGTCCCCACGGGCATTGGCGCATAACGCATCAATAATGGTGACGCTAAGCCCGCCATCGGCCAAGGCCAGCGCCAAGGCAGGGCCATTCAGCCCACCACCGATGATCAATATGTCCGAGTCGAATTTCATATCCAATAATATGCCCCCGCTTTCGGGATTGTCCATGCGCCGCAGGGCCGCTACCGTTCATGTGAACGATGAAAGGTCTGGATATGTCAAAGCAGTGGTTGAAAATGAGCGCGGCGGATTTGGGGCGCGGCATTGGTGCCGGGGAAATTGACCCTGTGGAACTGGCGCAGACCTACCTTGCCGCAATCAAGGCGCATCCGTTGCAGCACCGGATTTATGCGCGATTGACCGAAGACCGCGCGTTGGCCGAAGCGGGGGCTGCGGCGGCGCGGGCCAAAAGCGGCAATCGGCGCGGAGTGCTGGATGGTGTGCCGATTTCGTGGAAAGACCTGTTTGATACGGCTGGCGTGGTGACCGAGGCAGGGTCAGACCTGTTAAAAGGGCGCGTGCCGGATGTGGACGCCGAGGTGTTGAAAAACGCGACCGAGGCGGGGCTGGTGTGTCTGGGCAAAACCCACATGTCGGAATTGGCATTTTCGGGGCTTGGGTATAATCCCGTCACCGAAAGCCCGCCCAGCGTGAATGATGCCGATGCTGTTTCGGGTGGATCATCATCGGGGGCGGCGACGTCTGTGGCGTTTGATCTGGCGGCTTGCGGTATCGGGTCGGACACCGGCGGGTCGGTGCGGATACCGTCGGCGTGGAACAATCTGGTCGGGTTGAAAACCACCTCGGGCCGGTTGTCGCTAAAGGGTGTTGTGCCATTGTGCGAGAGTTTCGATACGGTCGGGCCGTTGTGCCGGACGGTTGAAGACGCGGCGTTGATGTTGGCGGCGCTGGAAGGCGGAAAACCTGCGGATTTGGCGGGGGCGACGTTGAAAGGCAAACGGCTGATGATATTGCAGACCGAAGCCATGCAAGGCGTGCGCGACGCGCCAATGGCGGCGTTTATGGGCGCGGTTGAGAAGTTGAAGGCGGCGGGGGCTGTGGTGGAAAATGGCGAGGCGCCCGAAGTAACGCAAGCGCTGGAACTGTCGGCGGTGTTGTTCACAACCGAGGCTTATGCGCAATGGCACAAGGAAATCGAGGCCGCGCCGGACAAGATGTTTGGCGCAATTCTGGAACGTTTTCGGGCAGGTGCTACGTTTTCGGGTGTCGAATTTGTCGAGGGCTGGATGAAGTTGCGCGAATTGCGCGAGGCCTATCACGCGCGGGTGGCCGGATATGATGCGGTGATCATGCCGACATCGCAGATTTTGCCGCCGAACCAGCACCTTTTGGCGACGGATCACGCGTATTACATCACAGAAAACCTGCACGCTTTGCGCAACACACGGATCGGGAATTTGATGGGTTCTGCGGGGTTAACCTTGCCTACGGGCACAGCATCTTGTGGTATTATGTTTATCACCCCCCCAATGAGCGAAGAGCGCCTGTTAAGGTTGGGGTCAGCCGCCGAGGCCGCATTGGCCTAAATACCACAACTACACCACCCAACTACATATTTTCCTTGGGTTTTTCTGGACGCAGCCGCGGGGCTGGTCTAGATTCATCTCAAACGGGGCGAAATGACTCCGACATTTGAGGCAGATATGGACTTTCCTGAGCGGTTTTCGAACCTACCTGAGTACGCTTTTCCGCGTCTTCGCGGGCTTCTCGACGCGCATGCGGCGGGCGGTGATGTTGTGCATATGACGATTGGCGAGCCGCAGCATGATTTTCCAGACTGGATTCTGGAAATTATTGCCAAAAACAACCACGAGTTCAAAAAATACCCGCCAAATGCAGGATCACCTGAATTGCTGGCGTCGATATCGGCGTGGCTGAAACGGCGGTTTGCTGTGGATGTGGATGCCGCAAGCGAGATTTCAACGGTGAATGGCACCCGCGAGGGGCTGTATAACGCGGCGATGGCGCTATGTGCCGAAACCAAGGATGGCAAGGCGCCGATTGTGCTGACGCCGAACCCGTTTTATCAGGTCTATGCCGTTGCCGCGATGTCGGTTGGGGCGAAACCGGTTTTTGTGGCGGCCACTGCGGAAAACGGATTTATGCCGGATTATGTGGGCCTGCCTGATGATGTGCTGAACCGCACGGCGGTTGCGTACATTTGTTCGCCCTCTAATCCGCAGGGCGCTGTGGCGTCGCGCGAATACTGGCAGGATTTGATTGGGCTGGCCGAGAAATACGATTTCCAGATTTTCGCGGATGAATGTTATAGCGAGATTTACCGTGACACGCCCCCTGTGGGCGCATTGCAGGTGGCGTGTGAAATGGGTGCCGACCCTGAACGGGTTCTGATTTTTCATTCATTGTCGAAACGATCAAACCTGCCGGGTTTGCGGTCTGGTTTCGTTGCGGGTGGGCCAAAATCCATCGCGCGGATCAAACAACTGCGCGATTTTTCCGGCGCACCCTTGCCATTGCCGTTGCAGCGGGTGGCTGAGAAGGTTTGGGCGGACGAGGCGCATGTGGAGATGAACCGTGCGCTGTACCGTGAAAAATTCGATATCGCCGATGAGATTTTCGGTGATGTTGAGGGCTATCTTAGCCCCGAAGCAGGATTTTTCCTGTGGCTACCGGTTGCGGACGGCGAAGCGGCGGCATTGAAATTATGGCAAGAGACTGGCGTGCGGGTTCTGCCCGGCGCGTACCTTAGCCGCGAAGTTGACGGAAAAAATCCGGGCCATGGCTACATTCGTGTGGCAATGGTGGCCCCAAAAACAGAAATGCGGCACGGGCTAATGCGCCTGAAACGCTGCTTGTATACGTGAGGAAGAGGTAAACATGGCATCCTATTCGGCAAAACAACGCGACCCATTGTTGGATTCCAGATTGCAGGCGGCGATTGAACGACGCAGCAAGGAATTGATCGGCATCGGCATGGTGGTGCTGGGCGTTTTGGTGGCGATGATGCTGGCGTCCTACACGCCGTCTGATCCAAACTGGTTGGCCGCATCGCAAGCGCCGGTGCAAAACTGGCTGGGCCGGTTCGGCGCGTCAATTGCTGCACCGTTGTTTGTGATTGTTGGCTGGGGATCTTGGGCGATTGCTATTGTTCTGGTGGTTTGGGGTGTGCGGTTCGCCACCCATAACGGCACCGAACGTGCCCTTGGCCGCCTGATTTTTGCGCCAATCGCGATTGCGCTGTTGTCTGTTTATGCGTCAACCCATGTTCCATCGGCGGAATGGACCCACAGCTTTGGTCTGGGCGGATTGTTTGGCGATATGGTTTTGGGCTCCGTGCTGGGCATGGTGCCTGTCAGTGCTGCCTTTGGTTTGAAATTTGTGGCGATCCTGATGGGCGTGGCGATGCTTTCTATGCTGTTGTTTGTAATGGGGTTTACCATGCCGGAGATGAAGCGTTTCGTGCGCTTCCTGCTGGTCGGAATTGTCATGGTCTATGCCGGTTTGATGACCTTGATGGGGAAAAGTGCGCGTGGTGCGGCGATAGCGGCGCGTGTGGTTCAGGAAAAGAATGCCCTGCGCAAGGAACGGGCCCGCGTTGAGGCCGAGGAAGCTGCTGCCGAGGCTGCGGCTTATGCCGCTGTGCCAACACCTGTTCACCGTCCCGCGTCTGTGGTGCGGGCCGAGCCGCCGGTTGTGCAGCAGGCGAATGCATACCGGGCCGTTGAAGATGTGCTAGAAATGCCGGAACCGCCCGTTAAACAGGGTTTGCTGGCGTCGTTGATGAACCGCCTACCAGACCCCGAACCAGAGTTGATCGAGCCGGAACTGGCACCGGATGTATATGCTGAAGAAATCGGCGAAGACCGGATCAAGGCGCGGATTTCGGATGCGATTAGACAGCGTGTGCGCCAAGTGCCGACGCTGACAGCCGCGCGTGCCGAGCCGCAAGTGACGCGACGCAGTGGCCCACAGCCGCTGCTATTGAATACAGAACCGCCGCTGGAAGCCCCACAAATGCAGGCGGGCGCAATTCCATCGCAAGGCCCGATGATGTTTGAGCCAACAGCGGAACTCGCCCCTGTGGTGCAGCCCGCAATGGCCCCAAAATCCGTGGTGCAAAACGGGGTGCGCAAAGCGCCGCCAACATCGCGTCAGGCCAAGGCAGAAGCACAACCCAAGTTGCAATTTGAAGACAAGCAGGTGGCCTATGAGCATCCCCCCCTGTCTTTGCTGGAAAGCCATGCGGACATTCAGCGCCACCAGTTGTCGGACGAAGCGTTAGAACAAAATGCGCGGATGCTGGAAAACGTTCTGGATGACTACGGCGTCAAAGGCGACATCGTCAGCGTACGCCCCGGCCCTGTGGTTACGATGTATGAGTTGGAGCCAGCCCCCGGTTTGAAAGCCAGCCGTGTCATCGGTTTGGCCGATGATATTGCGCGGTCCATGTCGGCGCTGTCGGCACGGGTTTCTACGGTGCCTGGCCGCACGGTTATCGGGATCGAATTGCCCAATGAGCATCGTGAAAAGGTGATGCTGCGTGAAATCCTGTCTGCGCGTGATTTTGGTGATAGTAACATGCGTTTGCCGCTTGCATTGGGCAAGGATATTGGTGGCGATCCGATTGTTGTCAATCTGGCGAAAATGCCGCATCTGTTGATTGCTGGGACCACGGGATCGGGTAAATCGGTGGCGATCAACACGATGATCCTGAGCCTGCTTTACAAGCTGACACCTGCGGAATGCCGCCTGATTATGATTGACCCCAAAATGCTGGAATTGTCGGTCTATGACGGTATCCCGCATCTGTTGTCCCCTGTTGTGACCGACCCGAAAAAGGCCGTTGTCGCGCTGAAATGGACAGTGGGCGAGATGGAAGAACGCTATCGCAAGATGTCGAAAATGGGGGTGCGCAACATTGAGGGCTACAACAGCCGCGTCAAGGCAGCCCTTGCCGCAAACGAGATGTTCAGCCGCACGGTGCAGACCGGATTTGACGATGAAACCGGCGATCCTATTTTCGAGACCGAAGAGTTTGCACCCGAATCCATCCCCTATATCGTGGTGGTGGTCGACGAGATGGCCGACCTGATGATGGTGGCCGGCAAGGAAATCGAGGCCTGTATCCAGCGCCTTGCACAAATGGCGCGCGCATCAGGCATCCACCTGATTATGGCCACGCAACGCCCGTCGGTGGATGTGATCACCGGCACGATCAAGGCCAACTTCCCCACACGTATTTCGTTCCAAGTGACCAGCAAAATCGACAGCCGCACCATTCTGGGTGAACAGGGTGCCGAGCAACTGCTGGGCATGGGCGATATGCTGTTTATGGCGGGTGGTGCGAAAATCACCCGTGTGCACGGGCCCTTTGTAAGCGACGAAGAGGTCGAGGAAATAGTCAATCACCTGAAGAGTTTTGGCGCGCCGGAATATGTGACCGGTGTGGTTGAAGGGCCGGATGGGGATGCCGAAAGCAGCATTGATCAAGTGCTGGGACTGGGCGGCAATACCGATGAGCAGGATGCGCTCTATGATACGGCGGTGGCGATTGTGGTGAAGGACCGTAAATGCTCCACCAGCTATATCCAGCGCAAATTGGCGATTGGATACAACAAGGCCGCGCGTTTGGTCGAGCAGATGGAAGATGCGGGACTGGTCAGTGCCGCGAACCATGTGGGCAAGCGTGAAATCCTGATTCCGGAACAGCATTAAGTTGCTTATGTAAGTGTGCTGTTTTGTTTACCTGCAAGCATAGTGCAATCGGTTAAAACTTGGTTAAATAACCATATAAGCCTTTGATATGTATAGCCTGTCAAAACTACTATTCCGGAATAGTAGTTTTACTCACACATGGTTTTTGCGAGGTATTTCATTGGTCATGCCATATCAGGGGTGGAAACAGCTGGCTTGATGGTTAAGTAGAACATATGAAACATTTACGCCTCTTTATCGTGCCCTTTTTGTGGGCGGCCTTGTCCTTGCCTGTATCGGCCGAGAAAATCTCGCTGAACAAGCTGTCAGCCTATCTGAACAAGTTCACCACCGCCCAAGGCGGGTTCACCCAAATCAACAATGACGGCACCATTTCAACCGGCACGATTTTCATAAAACGTCCGGGGCGTGTGCGTTTTGAGTATAACCCACCGGACAAAAGCCTTGTTATGGCCGGTGGCGGTCAGGTTGCGATATTCGACGGGAAATCCAATCAGGGGCCGGAACAATACCCGCTAAAACGCACGCCGCTTAACCTGATCCTGCAAAAGAACGTCAATCTGGCAAGTGCCAAAATGGTTGTCGCACATACGTCAGACGGCAAAAGCACAACGGTTGTGGCCCAAGACCCCAAACACCCCGAATACGGACAAATCCGTCTGCTGTTCACCTCGAACCCGATCGAGCTGCGCCAATGGGTGATTGTTGATGGCTCCGGTGGGGAAACCACGCTTATCCTGAACGAGATGACCAAGGGTATGCCGCTGCGCTCGACACTGTTCAACATTGTGTTCGAGGCTGAAAAACGGGGCCTGTAGCCCCGCTTCACTCATCTATTAGGACTTTCCACAAGCGCGTAATTGTTCGCGGTAATTATCTGACCGCGCCCCGATCTCGCCCGCGATCCTGATCAGCCAAGGCTTGCTGCGGTAACTGCCGCGGGCATATCCGCTGCGCCCGTCGTGATAGGCCAGATATTGGTTGCGGGCATCGGTTTTTGCAATTCCCAGCCGTTCGTTTGATTGCGCCATATACCACCCCATGAAATCAGTGGCATCGCCAATGTCATCACGTTTCGCACCCGCGCGGCCAGGGCCGCGTTTGTATTCTTTCCACGTCGCATCCAGCGCTTGTGAATACCCATAAGCCGAGGATTGCCGCCCCATCGGGATCACACCCAGAACATAGCGAAACGGGGTGCGGGCATTGCCGATGAATTTGCTTTCCTGATATATGGTCGCCATTTGCACATGCACGGGAATACCCCAGCGGCGCTCGGATTTGCGCATGGCTTTCAGGAATGTCGGGCGCTGATTTAGGATACTACAGGCATCATCCAGATTGCGCGGCGCGGAATAGTTTCCACCGCCCCCGCAAGAGGCCACAAGGATCGTCAATACTGTCGCGCGAAGAAGTCTGCTCATATGCCTCTCGCTTATATTTTTATATTATTACGGTCAGCCTAGCGCATTTTATCAGGGTGGTAAAACGTCAAATTGTCCAATTACAGCAGAAAAACCAGCGTCAGCGGGATTGTGACCACAGAAAGCAGGGTCGAGACCACCACCAGCCCCGCCACAGCATCAGAATCCGCGCCGTATTTTTCGGCCAGCATGTAGGATGTGACCGCCACAGGTGTTGAAACCTGCATCACCAGTACGGCGAACGCAACGGGTGGCAGGGCCAGCCAGCGGCCCACAATCCATGCAGCACCAATGCAGATCACCACTTTGACCAGCGACAGCCAAACAGCCCGTCCCATCCGCCCCGGTTTCAGACGTGCAACGGCCACGCCCAGCGTCAGCAACATGATCGGGATGGCCATTTGGCCGATTAATTCCAGCGTGTTGGTTATTGGTTTGGGGGTTTGCCAGCCCATCCACATGAACAACGCGCCCAGCAGGGTGGCGGCGACGATGGGTTCTTTCAGGGCTTTCATTGGCGATCCCCCGCCTGACACCAGCCAAACCCCGAAGGTGAACGACAGGATCGCCATGATCGCAAAAACCACGACAGCATAGCCCAGTCCGACCTGCCCAAAAGCGAACAGCGCCAGCGGCAGGCCCAGATTGCCGGTGTTGCCGAATATGACAGGGGCAAGATAGGTGCGGTGGCCCAAACCGGTGGACTGAATCAGCAAATACGAGATCACCGTGACCGCACCATATGCGGCCAATGCGGCGAGCGACAGGGTGGCCAGCGCGGCGGGGTCAATCTCGGTTTGCATCAGGGATGTGAAAATCAGACAGGGCACCGATAGGGTCATTGCCAGACGCGTGACAAACTCGACCCGATACTCGAATCCCGACTTGACCCACGTAAATCCGATGGCCCCCAGCAGGAACACAGGTGTAACGATTTCAAGCACTGTTAGAAATTGGTCCACAAACTGTTTCCTTATTTTGCCCCAAATCACATGGACAAGACCCTGATTTAAGCATTAATAACGACGCACGGGAGCTGTAATGCAATGCTAAAATCACACGCGAAATACCATTTGGGCCAAGTTGTGCGCCATCGCAAGCACCCTTTTCGGGGTGTGGTGTTCGATGTGGATGCAATGTTTGCCAATACCGAAGACTGGTACGAGGCCATTCCCGAAGAGGTACGCCCCAACAAAGACCAGCCGTTTTACCACCTTTTGGCCGAAAACGACCAAAGCTATTATGTGGCTTATGTGTCTGAGCAGAACCTGATTGCGGACTATACCGGCGAGCCGATCAGTCACCCTGATCTGCCCGACCTATTCGGTGATTTCGAGGATGGGCAATATCCGTTGCAGTTTCAGTTAAACTAGCGCGCATCCAATCAAATTAGCATCATGTATTCATCCGCCAACCCGAGGCAGCGTTTGCAGATGCAAATGCGTTCGGGTTGGCGGATGAATCCAAATGGATTGGATTTGCATTAATAGCCCAGCGAACAGCCGTCTTTGCGTGGATCAGACGCGCCGATCAGGACGCCCGCATCATGGTCAATCCGGATTGCTTGCGCCCCGCCAATAGCCCCCGCTGGAATGGTGACGTTGTGGCCCATATCCACCAGTTCCTGACGTACGGCATCACTATACCCACGCTCCACATTCATCACACCTTCGTCTGAA
>JAFLKA010000151.1 GCA_022712735.1 Marinosulfonomonas sp.
AAAATAACTGTTTTTTGGAGGGAGGACTTGGAGATTGAGGATGGCTGAAAAAATGGGTCGCCCTTGGTGAAAGAAGGGTTTGTTGGCATTGCGTTCAGTTGACTTCAGGTCTGCTTTCGGAGAGATGCGATCCGATTTCGCACTTTCCGCGAACATCTCCTTCCCGCCCCCTTCCGCCTACACCACTCAAGTCGCCGCCTGAGCAACCTTTAGTCCGCCCTGCGCAACTATTTCCCTCTGACAGGCCTATTCTTGCGCCCATCATAGCACCTGCAGTGCCTCCGGATCCACGGCCACACGGGTGGTCCGCCCCATCAGGTCCAGCAGCACCCAGACCCGCTGATCGGGGGTGATCTCCTCCACTGTTGCCGCAAATTCCGCGAAGGGGCCGCCGGATATTTTCACCGCATCGCCAGCATTAAGAATGCGCGGTGGCAAAAGCTTCCCGCCCTCATCACAACGCAACATCAATCTTGAGATCAGATCAAACGGTACCGGTTGCGGTTCACCACCAAAACTGACCAGCCTGGTTACGCCATGGGTACTGTTGATCGTGCGCCAGCCACCTTTGGAAGTGTCGAAACCAACGAACAGGTAGCCCGTGAACAGCGGGCGCAATGTTGTTATGAACTGCCCGGATTTTCGTTTGGTTTCCCCATGCATGGGTAGAAAAGTCTGAAAATTCTGCCGTCGCAAATTGCGTTCGGCAATCTTGTGGCAGTTCGGCTTGAACTGCGCCAGAAACCAAGTGTCACCTGCCCTAAATTGCTCCACGCTTTCTCCGTCGACTCAGCCAGTTATTCAACCGGTAGGTTGCCATAGGCGTGCCTGGATATGAAGTGGTTATTACGGCTACCCCAGAAGCTGCTGACGTTCAGGAAACCCAAATCACCCAGATTCCTAAACTGCGGTCCTGCCCCTAAAGGCACGGCCAAGGCTTCGGAGCTCGCCCGCTACAGAAAAGAGAGTTTCCAAGTGTTCTTGTAAACGGCTCTGGGTTTGATGATCCAGCTTGCGTACAGCTTTCTGCACGCCCTTTAAGCGCTGAGGCAGAAAGAAGCCTATCAATCCGCCACGTTCGCCGCAGCCTTTAGGGCTCCAAGACCAGCAACAGCACCCTCAAGAGAGAACCGGAATACAACAGGGTCGGCACGTAAATTCGGGCAGTATCCCGCAATCAGAGTCTCGGCTTGTTCCAGTTCAACAATACTATCGATGTCGATTTCCAATAGCGCCTCGCAGATATCACGCGAACAGGATTGCCATACAAATTCCTGTCGCTGTTCGCTGTCTTCCGCCTGTTCTCCACCTTCTGCTTTGAACGCAAATCCGGATGGGAAAAATACGCCATTAGGGACCCGCGCCGCAAGATAGCTGCGTTCACCGTCGCCTGAATGGAACGCCAGAAATTCGGCTAAAAACACGTTGTCAGCACTGCGCACCAGCCGTTGGCTTAAGACACAAGCCGTTTGGTTAACCGCGATTGCTTCGCAATTCACCACCCATGCGCCAAATCGCGCGCCATTGGCAACCATTGGTTCATCAGATGTTGTGCCGGAACCCTGAGCGGATGCAACGCCTGCAACCAAAGTACACAACGCCAATGCGCCAATCTTTAGGGGCAATTTGAACATAGATAATTTCCTTCTTCTTGAATTTAGAACTGTAATGTGTAGATATGTACGGACTCTCGGGACACTTCCTGTAAATTCCCTGATTTAGGGTGGAGGAAGTTTTGATGACAAACGAAGAACGCGAGATTCAACGTAAGCTAAGAGTTCTGCAGCACGCCGAGAAATTGCCGGATTGTCCATAACGGCAATCCTATCTACCTACTCAGGGCCCGTCGAGATCGCAGAGCGGGCTGTTCACCGTGGTGAATATTACACAGGCCGCTGGCTAATCCCCGTCAACTTGATAAACCCACGTCCATAATTGCCTTGACCAGCGGCCCCACAATTTCGGGGATTTGTTCTTCGGTCATGATAAATGGCGGGGCCAGCAGGACGTGATCACCATGCTTGCCATCACGGGTTCCGGCCATCGGATAGCAGACCAGCCCGTTTTCAAAAGCCGCCTTTTTCAGCCGTGCGGCGATGCGCAAATCGGGCGGGAACGGCGATTTGGTTTCGCGATCAGCGACGATTTCAACCCCGATGAACAACCCGCGCCCACGAATGTCGCCAACATGGGGATGCTGACCCAGCGCATCGACCAGCGCTGTTTGCAGCTTTGGCCCCAGCGTTTTAACTCGTGCCAACAGGCCCCGATCAAGGATCGCCTTGACCACAGCCAGCCCCGCAGCGGCAGCAACCGGATGGCCGATATAGGTGTGTCCGTGCTGGAAAAACCCGCTGCCATTGGCGATGGTGTCATAGATTTCGCCACTGCACAGCATCGCACCGATCGGTTGGTATCCCGCACCTAACCCTTTAGCGATGCACAGGATATCAGGCGCAATCCCGTCAGCCTCGCAGGCAAACAGATACCCCGTGCGCCCCATGCCGCACATCACTTCGTCCAATATCAGCAATACACCGTATTGGTCGCAAATCTCGCGGATACGTTTGAAATATCCTTCAACCGCCGGAACAGCGCCAAGGGTCGCGCCGACAACCGGCTCGGCCATAAACGCCATGACGCTGTCGGGGCCAAGGCGCAGGATTTCATCCTCCAGCTCTTGTGCCGCGCGCAGCCCGTAAGCCTCGGTTGTTTCGGTCTCGCCACGCAGGGCGTACTCATAGCACGGCGCAATGTGGCTGACATCAATCAGCAGGGGCGCGAACTGCTCACGCCGCCATTCATTGCCACCCGCCGAAAGCGCGCCGATGGTGTTGCCGTGATAACTTTGTTTGCGGGCGATCAGGTGGCGGCGCTGGGGCTCACCGCGCTCCACATGATATTGACGCGCCAGTTTGATCGCGGCTTCGGTCGCCTCTGATCCACCCGAAACCAGATAGACCCGCTCAATCCCCTCAGGCGCATGTTCAATCAACAGATCGGCCAATGCTTCGGCCGCATCAGAGGTAAAAAAACCGCTGTGGGCAAAGGCCAATCTGTCAATTTGTGCCTTGATCGCCTCGGACACCTCTACATCGCCATGCCCCAGACAAGACACCGCCGCGCCGCCGGAGCCGTCGAAATAACGTTTGCCGCTGGCATCAACCAGATAGCACCCCTCACCACCGACAGCGGTGGGCGGGGCAATTTTACTGTGGCGCGGGAATATGTGGCTCATGTCTGTCACCGTTTTGTTGGGTTGGGTTCAGGCCTAGGGAATTTGCATGCGCAATGGCAAGTGAAATCAGCTGGGCGTTGTCGCGGGCAGGGGTGCCGTCCGGTAGATCAAGGTTGTTTTCAAACCCGATGCGGATGTTGCCGCCCAGTTTTTGGGCGTGCGCCGCACAGGCCAGCTCATGGCGACCAAAGGCGCAGATTGCCCAGTCCAGATGCAAGCCCTTTGCGGCGGTCAGAAACGGGGTCAGATCATCGGGGGTTGCCAGAATGGGCGGGTTATATTGGCCCAGCACAAAGATCGCGGACAGCATTTGTGTGTCGATGGTTCCATCATCAAACCAAGCCCGCAACTGCGCCACATCTTTGGGCGAATAGAGGATATGTTGCACCTCAATTCCGGCCTCGGCGGCAAAGGCGTAAAGACGCGTGGCAGTTTGCACGTCCCGCGCCATTTCGCGGATTGAAACGCTGGCGGCTTTTGGCACCAGTTGCTGAAGGCAGGTGAATTTCTCAGCTACATTGTGGATACCCACGGCTTCGGTGGTGACCTGAATTTCCATCGCCGGGGTAAGCGCGGTGATGGCGGCAATGGTTTCGCGGTAGCGCCCCGCATCAAGCGAGTGTTGACCAGCGCCGTCCCTGACATGCAGGTGGATGCCTGTTGCCCCTGCCGCAAAACAGGCCCGCGCGGTTTGGGCGGTTTCATCCGTTGTCATTGGCGGTCCGCCTTGGTGCGGCGGGCCCCGTTGGGGGCGACTGTGACGGTGAATCCGGTCATGATTTGACCACCCGCATCCGCGCACCATCGGGATCAAACGCAGGTCCAACAATCAGGCGCCCCTTGAACATTTCGCGGGCGAGATCGAGTTCCACTTCAACCCCGTCAGGATCCTCAATATCCACATAGCCAAGCGCAATCGGTTTGCCGATCCGGTAGCCAAAGGCGGTGGACGTAGTGTGGCCGATGATGTTCCCATTCAGATAGATCGGCTCATGCCCGATTGGCACCGCATTTTCATCATCCAGAACAAGGGTGATCACCCGCGATTTTGGAGCCTCCGCGGCCCGCGCCAGCATCGCGTCTTTGCCAATGAAATCCTTGTTCTTCGCAGCCAGCCCCAGCATCCGCACCTCATAGGGTGTGATGTCGCTGTCCAGTTCATGCCCCATCGCGCAAAACCCTTTTTCGATCCGCATCGAGGTTTGGGCGAACAGCCCCGCAGGTGTGGCTCCGCCGGTGGTCATGGCGGCAAATATCGCGGATGCGTTTTCGGCCAAACAGGCGATTTCCCAGCCCGCCTCGCCAACATAGGACATCCGCATGGCTCGCACGTGGTGGCCCGCAATCTGGGCCTCGCCGTGCTTGAAGTATCTGATATTATTCAGTTCCGGCGCGCCGGTTTCATCTGCAATCTGCGGCGCATCCGGTCCCATCAGGCCCAGAACGGCATATTTCTCGGTGCTGTCTGTCAGGGTCGCGTCATAGCCATCTGCATGGGCGCGAAACCATGCCAGATCACGCTTGATCGCGTTGGCGCCGACAAACAATCGGTAGTGATCTGCCGTCAACCGCTGGCCGGTGATGTCGCTTTCATAAGTACCGCGCGCATTCAGAATGGCGGTGCAAACCACCGATCCCGCCGGTTTCGCCATATTGCCCGCACAGACATGTTGCAGGAATTTTTCGGCGTCCGGCCCCGTGACCTCGATCTTGCCGAATGAAGACGCATCAAAGTGCGGCAATCTTTGAAAACTTTGATGATTTCAAAAAGCTGCACCCTGCGTTTGGGCGTCTAAAGCCGGAAGAGATGATCAAAGACGGTCTGTCTGCTCCGCTGCACTCCGGTGCGATCAAATATTACAAAGAAAAGGGCTGGATGTAATTCGTCCGTCTGACTGTCAACAATGCCGCCTCCCTGATTTTCAGGGGGGGGCGGATGTATATTTGAAAGCACATATTACTGGGGACCGACATGAACCAATCCGAGAGCGCAGTCGATCAGAACGATCGATCTAGCCGACATCATTGCAGATTCCGATACCGGCGGACGCGCACCGCTTGACCGTTTTTCGATCAACGCCCTTTGGTACATCCCCCCTGACATGGTCGATCTTCCAGCTCTGGATTGCGTCGCCCTGCCATTTATTCTGCGGGTCGGTGTCTGGAACGACACCCAGACCCGCGCCATTCACCTTGGCTTTGCGGTGTTTTTGGCCTTTGTCGCCTTCCCCGGTTTGAAATCCAGCCCGCGAAATAAAATCCCGTTGGGCACGTGGATTACAGCCACCGTTGGCGCGCTTGCCGCCTCGTATCTCTGGTATGCCTACACAGGCGTTGCCGACAGAACCGGCGCCCCGAACACCACCGATCTGGTGGTTGCGGGTATTGGCATTCTAACCTTGATGGAGGCCGCGCTCCGTTCACTCGGGTTACGGCACATCGTTTGTCGGGTTGTTCTTTGAAAAGGGCACGCTGAAAAAGGCGGTTGAGGCCACCAACGACCAACTGCATAAGTTTGTGAAGGAAAACACAAAACCGGGCACAAAGGTTCGTCATATCGTAAGCATCGGCAGCATTTATGAGGAAGTGTTGGCGGCGGCTGATAAAACCAATGCATATCTGATTGTTTTGGGTGCAGGCAAGCCGGATATCAAAGACTTCCTGTTGGGACCAAACACATCTCGCGTTGCCAGGCACGCCAAGGTGTCGGTCTATATTGTGCGTCAAAGATAACCTGGCCCAACCGCACCAACGCATTTTTGGGGTGGCGGTAAAGCGCCGGTAAATGCCTATTGTCGCAGGGCAAAATCGCTGGATATAAGTGTGATCTATGAGGGTACTGTCATAAACTTTGCGGCAGAACCGGGCGAAGTGCTCGACACTAAAACAAGCATCATGCTGAACCTTGCCACTCCATCCGCTGCAACCCTCTGGTGGTGACGACCTGCTGACAGGGTTGGTCTGTGTGGGCAAGCGCCCAGCAACAACCCCGAGTTTGCCCATAAACTGGTGGAATTCGGGATTGATTCCATCTCGGTCACGCCGGACAGCTTTCTGGCGGTGAAACGGCATGTTGCGGACGCCGAGGGGTAGGATTTAGATTTCCGCCCGCGCAGTTTTCCAGAATTTGATCACCTCCGGCACGATCAGTAATGGTAGGGTCAGAACCGCGATCAGGCCCCAATGTTCCCACCCCAGCGCCGTGGTGTGCAGCAGGGTTTGCAACGGCGGCCAGTAAACGGCGGCCATTTGCGCGCCCAGCATCGAGGTCAGCGCGAGGATCAAAATCCGGTTCGACAGCCAGCCGATGCGGCTGCAGGGCAAGTGCGAAGACCGAAAGGCAAACACGCTGAACTTCTCGAAAAAGATCATCGCCGAGAAGGCGGCGGTACGGGCAACAACCGGCCCCGTCTCAAGGAAATGGTAAAACACATAGAGGCTGGCGGCACCGGTATAGGCGCCGAAACACAGGATCAGAACCAGCCCTGTGCGCCCGACAATCGCGGCCTGTTTGGCACGCGGCGGACGCGACATCTGGCCCGGCGTGGCCTTTTCCATGCCAAGCGCCACGGCGGTGACCCCATCCGTCACAAGGTTCATCCACAGGATTTGCGTGGCCAGAAAAATCAGCGGCCCACCGATCAGGATATTGGCGACAATCGCCACCACCTCGCCAGCATTGGACGACAGCAGATAGCGCACGAATTTGCGCACGTTATCGAACTGGCGGCGGCCCTCGGAAATGGCGCGCACGATGGTGGTAAAGTTGTCATCCAGCAGCACCAGATCGGCGGCGTCTTTGGACACATCGGTGCCGCGAATGCCCATCGCAATGCCGATATCGGCGCGTTTCAGGGCGGGCGCATCATTCACCCCGTCACCGGTCATCGCCACGATTTGGTCTTGGGCCTGCAAGGCCTCGACAATGCGCATTTTGTGGTGCGGCGAGGTGCGGGCGAACAGCACGTTCTGCGCCACGGCTTTGGCCAATGCGGTGTCAGTCATATCCTCGACCTCGCCCCCCGTCAGCACCAGATCAACCGGCATCCCCAACCGCAAAGCAATCGCGCGTGCCGTGCCGGACGCATCACCAGTGATCATGATCACCCGAATCCCCGCCGCGCGCGCGCCGGAAATGGCCGCCCGCACCTCGGGTCGCGGCGGGTCGATCAACCCGACAAGGCCAAGGAATTCCATGTCTTCTTCGGTCTGCGGGGTATGGCCATCTGTCACGATCCGGTCAGCAATAGCGATCACCCGCAACCCGTCTTTGGTCATAGCGTCATAAGCCGCAAGCACCACCCCGCGTTTTTTGTCGGTCAGTTTAACCGTGCCTTTTGCCGTGCGGATCAAGGTCGAAACTTCTAGCATCTGTTCCGGTGCGCCTTTGGCGAACAGGTGGCAAGCCCCGCCATCGCGGGCCAGAATGCTCATCCGTTTGCGGTCGGAGTTGAACGGGATTTCGGCGAGGCGGTTGTTTGGGTCGGGCAGTGCGATCCAGCCTTTGTAGGCGAGCGTCACCAGCGCACCCTCGGTCGGCTCGCCCACCATAGTCCAACCGCTATCCAGATGGTCGATGCGGGCGTGGTTACAGGTGATGGCGGCCCGCAGCAGATCGGCCAGATCAGCGTCGTCAGCCGCCCGGACGGGGGCTCCGCCATGCTCGATATGTCCGGTCGGATCATAGCCGGTTCCGGTGACGTTATAATCTTTTCCGGCGGTCCAAATGCGCGCGGCGGTCATTTTGTTCTCGGTCAGCGTGCCGGTTTTATCGGTGCAGATAACCGAGGCCGCGCCCAGTGTTTCAACCGCCTGCAACCGCCGCGCCAGTGCGTTGTGGCGGGCCATCGCGGCGGCCCCCAATGCAAGCGTGATGGTGACAACGGCAGGCAGACCTTCTGGCACCAAAGCCACGGCAAGCGATAATCCAGTCATAAAGGTCTCGATCAAGGGGCGCCCATTCCAGAGTCCAAGCGCAACAACCAGTGCAGAAACCGCAATTGCAGCCGCACCCAATTGCCCTGCGAGTGCGCCCAGTTTCACCTGAAGTTGGGTGCGCTTTTCACCCACTGATCCGGTCAGATCGGCGATCTGGCCGAATTTGGTTGCGGCACCAGTTGCGCAAACACGCCCCTCGCCACGGCCTGCCACCACGGATGTGCCCATGAACAGCTGTGCGTTATCACCATCGGCTGTTTTAGTCACCGGCAGGGATTCCCCCGTCAGAACGCTTTCGTCAACCCGCAGCTGCACCGCGATCACGATGTCCAGATCGGCCGCAATTCGGTCGCCCGCCTCGATGATCACCAGATCATCCGGCACAATATCGCGGGTATCAATCACCTGTTCGCGCCCGTCGCGCACCACGGTTGCGGTGGTCGCCAGCATCGACTTCAGCGCTTCAAGTGCCTTCTCGGCGCGCCATTCCTGCACAAACCCAAGCAAGCCGTTCAGCACCACCACCATGCCGATGGCGATGGTATCGATCACCTCACCCAACGCATAGGCGATGCCAGCCGCCGCAATCAGGATCAGCACCAATAGGCCGGTGAACTGGCGCAACAACACCCGTGCCATGGACACGCGTGCTTGTGCTGTCAGTTCATTCTTGCCAACAAGTACCAGTGCATCTGTGGCTTCCTGCGCAGTCAGGCCACGATAGAGAGATGCATTTGAAGGTGGGCGAGCCATAGCGTTTCGTCCCTTTCCACTGGTTCCTCTGGGCTGTCATTATACACCCAAAATAGATGCGGTAGCTTTGATTCTAATCAAAGCCTCCAATGGCCGGAATTGTGGCCTTGTTTTTGGGCGCTATATCATTACTCTAATTCGTAAATGTCAGGAGGGATTGCTGTGCCAATCGAAGAAGACCCGCTTGAAAGCCGGATCGACGCCTACAAGCCCGCGATGATTGCTGCGCGCGTTGAAGCGACCGGCATTGCCAAAGCAAACCTGACAGCGACCCAACTTTTAATCCTGTCGATAATGGCGGGCGCCTTTATCGCGTTCGGCGCATTATTTTACACGCTGGTGGTGTCGGACAGCACGCTTGGGGCGGGCCCTACCCGCCTGATTGGCGGCTTGGCGTTCTCTGTCGGGCTGATTTTAGTTGTGATCGCGGGGGGCGAATTGTTCACCGGTAATACGCTGATGGTGGTGGCGTGGCTTGACCAGACCCTGTCATCCGCGCGCCTGATGCGCAACTGGAGCATTGTTTACATCGGCAACTTTATCGGCGCCATTGCTGTGGCCTTGCTGGTGATCCTGTCAGGGATGCTAAACACCGCCGCCTTGTCCGATACCGCTGCACGGATTGCCGAGACAAAACTAACCCTGACCATGACCGAGGCGCTATTTCGCGGCATCCTGTGCAATATTCTGGTGTGCCTTGCGGTCTGGATGAGCTTTGCGGCCCACACCGTCAGCGGCAAGGTGATGGTCATTGTGCCGCCGATTGCCGCCTTTGTTGCCATCGGGTTCGAGCATTCGGTTGCCAAAATGTATGTGATCCCTCTGGCGATGTTTGCTGGCGTCACCCCTTACGATCTAGCGGGGTTCCTTGAGAACCTTGCCGTTGTGACCGTCGGCAATGTGTTGGGCGGTGGATTGTTCGTCGCGGCAGCTTACTGGGCGGTTTATCTTCGCTCCAAGTGACAGCATCATGCGACAGGTCAAGGCGCTTGAACGGATAATCTGCTAAAATGCCTTTGTTCAAGATGCTAGGCGGTTGGCCTGCGCTAATCTGTCTGGTGTGTGTTTCACTTTTTAACAAAGGGGGCTGTCATGAGCGCCAAGGGATTAGAAGTTATCGACCACACCGTGCAAACGACCCACGAGTGGATCAATGAATTAAAGGAACGACTGGACTGGGTCGGCCATAGGGATGCGCTGCATTTGTTGCGCGTCACGCTGACCGGCGTGCGTGACCATCTAAGTCACGAGGAGGTCGCGGATTTTGCCGCCCAACTGCCGTTGCTGATACGGGGGATGTTTTACGAGGGCTGGCAGCCTGCGGGCACTCCCCTGAAAGATCGGAGCCAACAGGCGTTTGTTGACCGGATCGAAGAACAGGTCGCAGGCGGTGCCGACTATCGGGGGGCCGAGGACATTACCACAGTGTTCAAGCTGCTGAATGCCCGAATCTCATCGGGCGAGGTCCGTGACATGCGGGGTGGTTTGCCTCAGGGCATCCGCGATCTTTGGCCTGAATAGACCAGACTGCTGTTTTAGTTTCAAAAAAGGAGAGCTGTGATGAAAGCCACAAAAACATGGATTTTGATTGCCAACGGGAAAACCGCACGGGTTCTGGAAAACGCCGGTCCCGGCAAGGGGCTGCATGCGCTGGCGGGCAAGGTCTGGCACGCGCCACAAAAAGACGCCTATGAAAGCGAACAGGGCATGACCAACAGCAGCGTGGGCCGATCAAAGCACCGGATGGCCCCGCACAACGCACCCGACAAGGAAGAGAGCGCCTTTGCCGAGGAGTTGGCCACACGTCTGTCAAAGGCCCATGCGGACGGGGAATTTGACGATCTGGTCTTAACGGCGGCTCCCAAAATGCTGGGCCTTTTGCGCCCGCTTCTGGATGAAACGCTGCGGGCGTCGGTGATTGCCGAACTGCCAAAGGATTTGGTTAAAACCCCCGAAACTGACCTGAAGGCTCATTTTGACGATGTGCTGAGGCTCTAGGGTCAGGGCCTAGGCAGGGTCAAGCCCCTGACGTATCGCCAGATAGGTGGTCAGGTCTGCCAGCGTGATCACCCCCAACAGCGCATTTCCGTCGCTGACCAGAAACTTGCGCTGGCCGGTTTTGGCGATCTTTTCCATCAGGTCCTGAGTCGGGGTGTCGGGGGCGATTGTGTTGGCCTCGCTTGCGACCACATAGGCATCACCCACCAGCGTGTCAGCCCATTTATCGCGCCCTGTTTTCTGCGCCAATGCGGTATCGATATAGCCCAGCAGGCGATCCCCATCCAGCACCGGAACAAAGCTGACGTTGTGGCCAAGCATGATGTCGTTGACCACATGCTCCAGCGTGTCTGTAGGGCTGGCCATCCATGATTGCTGTGTCATCAGGGCGCGCACGGTTTGATCCTTCAGCGCCTCTTTTGTCACCAATTGCCGGTAGGTGCCTTTTGAGGCCGACAACACGAACATGCCAATCAGAATTTGCCAAAGCCCACCAACCGTAACGCCTGAAAACAGCGCCCACAGCCCCGAGAACACCAACGCGTAGCCAAAGATGCTGCCCGCCGTGCTGGCAATCTTTGTGGCCCATAGCAGATCGCCCCGATAGGCCCAAAGGGCGGCGCGCAATATGCGGCCGCCATCCAGCGGAAAGGCCGGAACCATATTGAATACGGCCAGCACCAGATTGATCAGACCCAGATAGGAAAACAGAACGGCCCCCGCAGGGGACAATCCCGATGACTCGATTGCCGAACTGATAACAAGCGCCACGCCGCCCAATAGCAGGCTCATCACCGGTCCGGCGATGGCGATCCAGAACTCGGATTTTGCGCTGCCCGGTTCCTTTTCAAGCTCGGCCACGCCGCCAAAGATGAACAGGGTGATGCCGGTGATCTTCACCCCAAAACGGCGTGCAACCAGCGAATGGGACAGTTCGTGCAGGATCAGCGAGCCAAACAGCCCGAGGGCAGCAAAGATTGACAGCAGGATATAACCCGCACGCGTATAGCCCGGCAATGCGTTCGGAAAATAGGCGGTGGACAGGCTCCAGACAATCAGCGCAACGATCAAAAACCAACTGGGATCGACTTTGATACGAAAGCCGAAAACCTTGACAACATCTATGGCGTTTTTGAACATCTGGCGCTCCTGACAACGGGCGGCTAGGCCGCTTTTTGGGTAAGGTAGGCAATCATTTCATTAAAGGTGCCCATCTTGGCGTAATCCGCCTCGGGCATCGGGGTGTTCAACGCTTTGCCAAGCGCCGTGACCAGATTCAGAAAATCCAGCGAGTCGATGTCGAATTCTTCGCGCAAATCCTCGTCGCGGTCGATTTCTTCAATCTCGATGTCTGGGGCAATGAGGTGCAACTCGTGCTGTAGCAGGGCTTCAATGTCGGTCTGGGTCATAATTTCTCCGGTTTTTGCAGGTGTTTGTCGATGGCGCGCAAGAACAGCGCACCGCGATGGCCGTCGCTGACACGGTGGTCAGCGGCAAGGGTCAGGGTTGTGGTCAAGCGGGTTTCAACCGCGTCCCCCACAGCAAACGGGCGGGCGCGCGGCGTGCCGATGCCAACGATTGCCACTTGCGGCGGGTAGATCACGCCGAACAGCTGATCAACCCCGCGCTCACCCAAACTGGTCACGGTGATCGTGGCATCCGACAATTCGGTAGCGCGGAACCGTCCGGCCCGCACCCGCCCCGCCAGATCCCGCATGGACGCCATCAGCTCGTCCAGTGTGTGGCTGTCAGCGTCAAGAATTGCAGGCGCAACCAGCCCGCCACCGCGAAGGGTGATCGCCATACCGGGGTTAATGGCGCTTGCTGCATGGAACCCGCCATCGGTGAAATAGCCGTTGAATTCGGAATATTTGCGCAGCGCTTTGGCCACCGCCTTGAGGTAAAGCGCGCCCAGCAACAAGCGCTCGTCCGGTGCGCGCCCGGCGTTGGTCTGTTCCACAAAGGTTTGCGCGGTGCTCAGATCGGCGCTGTGGGCCAGATAATAATGCGGGATTTCGGCTTTGGAGCGGGTCATTGCAGCGGCAATCGCCGTGCGCATACCATCCATCGGGCTGGTGGGCGGGCTGGCGGGGGGCGGGGTTGCACCCTCAATATCGGCCAGAGTGAACGCGCCGTCAGGTCCGGTGCCAATATCGCCCAATGTGCGTGGATCAACGCCCTTGCTTTGCGCCAACCGCAACGCGGCGGGGGTGATCCGCACCCGATCCCCTGTGGGGCGCGGGGCGGATTTGGGAGCCGTCGGAACAGGTTCGGGCGTGGCTGGTTCCGGCTTTGGTGTTTTGACCACCGCCTTTTCCACCACCACTTCCCCTTCAACGCGGATCATCGCCAGCGGCGTGCCCACCGGAACCTTTTTGCCGATCTCGACAAGGTATTCTTCCAGCGTGCCCTCCTCGAAAACCTCGACCTCGATCGCGCCTTTCTGGGTTTCGACCACGGCCAGCAAATCACCACTGGCCACCGCATCGCCCGGCTCTTTCAGCCATTCAACCAGCGTGCCCGCCTCCATGTCAGCCCCCAGCGATGGCATCAGGAATTGTCCCATCCCCCTACC
>JAFLKA010000515.1 GCA_022712735.1 Marinosulfonomonas sp.
TTCCCCCTTGACCATTTGGTAAAACTTGCAATACCCCCCCCTGATATGAGACCTTGTTTCTGGACCAAGGGAGCCAAGACGTTGCAAAGCAAAACACACCCCGCATACGACCCTGTAAAAACCGCTGGCCTGCCGCAAGTGCACGAGCCGCGCAATGCGGGCATGGCGCTGGATATGGATTGGGTGATGGGCGCACAGGCCAACACATCCGCTATCGAGCGCCGCGCCAAAACCCTGCCCGGACGCCGTTCGGTCAAAAAGGAATTTCAGGCCGCGTGGATGCTCAAGGCGATCACCATGATTGACCTGACCACCCTATCTGGCGACGACACAGCGGGCCGCGTGCGGCGTCTGTGCGCCAAAGCCCGCCAACCGGTGCGCGCCGATATTCTGGACGCCCTCGGCATGCCCAACATCACCACCGGCGCGATCTGCGTTTATCACGACATGGTCGAAACAGCGGTCGAGGCACTCGATGGCTCCGGCATTCCCGTGGCCGCCGTGTCCACCGGTTTTCCCGCTGGCCTGTCGCCGTTTCACCTGCGGGTCGCCGAAATCGGCGAGAGCGTCAAAGCGGGTGCTGCCGAGATCGACATCGTGATTTCGCGCCGCCATGCGCTGACCGGCAACTGGCAAGCGCTCTATGATGAAATGCGTGAATTCCGCGCGGCTTGCGGCGATGCCCACGTCAAGGCGATCCTTGCCACCGGTGAACTTGGTAGCTTGCGAAACGTCGCCCGCGCCTCGCTGGTCTGCATGATGGCGGGGGCTGATTTCATCAAAACCTCGACCGGCAAAGAATCTGTCAACGCAACCCTGCCCGTGTCGCTGGTGATGATGCGTGCCATCCGCGATTACCATACTAAAACCGGCTTCCGAGTCGGCTACAAACCGGCGGGCGGCATCTCCAAAGCCAAGGACGCCGTGACCTACCTCGCCCTGCTCAAGGACGAACTCGGCCATCGCTGGCTCACCCCCGACATGTTCCGCTTTGGCGCGTCGTCCTTGCTGGGCGATCTGGAACGCCAGTTGGAACACTACGTCACCGGCAACTACTCTGCCTCTTACCGCCACGCGATTGGATAATCCTATGACTGTAAAAGATATATTCGATAGCATGGACTATGGCCCTGCCCCCGAAAGCACCGCCCAAGCCATGGCGTGGATTGTCAAACATGGCGGCAAACTGGGCCAGTTCATCGACGGTGAGGTCACCGATCACCACGACGGTTTTGCCAGCAAAAATCCAGCCACCAGCGACATTCTGGCGATGGTCACCCAAGCCAGCGTTGATGACGTAAACGCCGCCGTTTCAGCCGCCACAAAGGCGCAGAAAAAATGGGCCAAAACGTCTGGCCATGAACGCGCCAAGGTTCTCTACGCCATCGCCCGCCTGATGCAAAAACACAGCCGCCTGTTCGCGGTGCTGGAAACGCTCGACAACGGCAAACCGATCCGCGAAAGCCGCGACATCGATATCCCGCTGGTGGCCCGACATTTCTACTACCACGCGGGCATGGCGCAGCTGCAAGAGTCCGAGCTGCCCGACGCAGAACCGCTGGGCGTTTGCGGCCAGATCATCCCGTGGAACTTCCCGCTGTTGATGCTGTCGTGGAAAATCGCCCCTGCCATTGCGATGGGCAATGCGTGCGTTTTGAAACCCGCTGAATACACTTCTCTAACGGCCCTGTTGTTCGCCGAAATCTGCGAGCAGGCGGGCCTGCCTAAGGGCGTCGTCAATATCGTCACCGGCGACGGGGCCGTGGGTGAAATGATCGTCAATCACCCCGATATTGCCAAAATCGCCTTTACCGGCTCCACCGCCGTTGGCCGCCGCATCCGCGAGGCCACCGCCGGATCAGGCAAGGCACTGACGCTGGAATTGGGCGGCAAATCCCCCTACATCGTGTTTGACGACGCCGACATCGACAGCGCCATCGAGGGTCTGGTCGACGCGATCTGGTTCAATCAGGGCCAAGTCTGCTGCGCCGGTTCCCGCCTGCTGATCCAAGAGGGCATCGCCGAAGATTTCTACACCAAACTGCGCCTGCGCATGGACGGCCTGCGCATGGGCGACCCACTGGATAAATGCATCGACATCGGTGCGTTGGTGGACCCCGTGCAGCACGCGATGATCACCGATATGGTCGCCAAAGGCGGGCATGAGGGCGAGGTGTACCACGCCAAATGCACCATACCCAATCAGGGTTGCTACTACCCGCCGACCCTGATCACCGGCCTGCATTCCTCGGCCATGTTGATGCAAGAGGAAATCTTTGGCCCCGTGCTGGTTTCCACCACCTTCCGCACCCCTGCCGAGGCCGTTCAACTGGCCAACAACACCCGCTACGGGCTGGCCGCGAGCGTGTGGAGCGAGAACATCAATCTGGCGCTGGATATTGCGCCGAAACTGGTGGCGGGCATCGTCTGGGTCAACGCCACCAACCTGTTTGACGCGGCCGCCGGTTTCGGTGGCGTGCGTGAAAGCGGATTTGGACGCGAAGGTGGCTGGGAAGGGCTATCGGCCTATACCAAGCCGAAATCCGACAGCAAATCCTTGAAGCCCGCCACCGCAGTTGCCGCGCCCAAGGATGCCAAAATCACCGGCCTAGACCGCACCGCCAAAATGTATGTTGGCGGCAAACAGGCACGACCTGACAGTGGCTATTCCACCGCGATTTGGTCCCCCAAAGGCAAGCTGTTGGGCCATGTTGGCAACGGGGCCGCCAAAGACGTGCGAAACGCGGTCGAAGCCGCGCATGGCGCCAAATCCTGGGGTAAAACCACCGGCCACCTGCGGGCGCAAATCCTCTATTACATCGCCGAAAACCTGTCAGCCCGTGCTGACGAATTCGCGCATCGTTTGAATGAAATGAGCGGCACATCAGGTGGACGCAAAGAAGTCGACGCAACCATCTCGCGCCTGTTCACCTATGGCGCATGGGCTGACAAATACGATGGCCAAGCCCATGGCGTTCCGATCCGCGGCATCGCGCTGGCGATGAAAGAACCCGTTGGCGTGATCGGCGCGCTCTGCCCGGACGAGGCACCGCTGCTGGGCCTGATTTCAACCATGGCGCCCGCCATTGCGATGGGCAACACCTGCGTGTTGGCCGCCAGCCAGAACGCACCCTTGGCCGCCACCGATTTCTACCAAGTGCTGGAAACATCCGACGTGCCCGCAGGGGTGGTCAACATCCTGACCGGACCCCACGCTGCCCTTGGCAAAACGCTTGCCAGCCACATGGATGTGGACGCGCTCTGGTCGTTTTCCTCGACCGACCTGTCAGCCACCATTGAACACGCCTCGGCCAGCAACCTGAAACGCACATGGGTCAACAACGCCCACACCCACGACTGGTTCGCCGCAGCGGGCGAGGGCCGCGAATTCCTGATGCACGCGACCGAAGTCAAAAACATCTGGGTTCCATACGGAGAATGATCACCCGCACCCACCAAAAAGGCGACGCCCATTCAACCGCCGTCTATTCGGATTGCGAGAAATACCGCTATTCGCTGACCCGCATCTGGGAGCCCGAGGGCCGAAAAGCGTTCTTTGTGATGCTCAACCCCTCGACCGCCACCGAAGTGCAGAATGACCCCACCGTAGAGCGTTGCGAGCGCCGCGCCCGCACGCTGGGATTTGGCGCATTCCGTGTCGCCAACATATTCGCATGGCGCGACACCGATCCGCGAAAAATGCGGGCCGCGAAAAAACCCATTGGCCCCGCCAATGATGCGACAATTTCCGAGGGCTGCGACTGGGCCGATCAGGTTATCTGCGCATGGGGCACCCACGGCGAACACCGCGCGCGTGGCCCACAGGTCGAGGTCCTGATGCGGGCCACAGGCCTGCCGCTATACCACCTTGGCCTGTCCATAGCAGGCCACCCCAAACACCCGCTCTATATCGCCTACGCGGTGCAGCCGGAATTATGGAAATCCTAATAAGGCGACATCTGTATGAAGAAAATACGGGGCCGCAAAAGCATATTAGGCATGCGGCCCCGATTATGTCAGCACGATTATGTCAGCACAAAGGCCTCTAACCCGATCTGACCAACCGCCAATCCGGCAGCGCCAGTAACGCTGGCCACTATATGGCCGTTCAGATAAATATCGGCCCCCGTGCCATCGGCAAAATCAACAACCTCGACAATTGGCGTCGGTGTCTCGGTCGGGTCATAAACCAGAACCAGCTTATCCTCGCTCTGATCAAAATCGGTAATTTCGGCCTCATGCCCGTCGACAACATACGCGCCGGTATAAAATATATCCGCCCCTTCACCACCGGTTGCCACATCATCGTTGCCAAGAAAGAGAAGATCGTCACCCGCACCGCCATTCAGCACATCACCGACATCCTCATCATAGGGGCCAAAAAGGGCTGCGTCGATCACTGTGCCATCCAGAACATCATTGCCTTCGCCACCATTCAGAACATCGGCCCCGAACCCGCCAAACAGGTAATCATCACCGTCTTCGCCATTCAGAACATCATTTCCATTGCCGCCGTCCAGCACGTCATGGCCCAAGCCACCATATAATGCATCAGCGCCATTCCCGCCAACCAATGTATCATTGCCATCTTGGCCAAACAGCCGGTCCGCACCATTGCCGCCAAACAGCCCGTCATTGCCATCGCCGCCATAAATCTGATCGTCACCATCCTCGCCAGAAACCAGATCGCTACCTGCATTGCCGGCTAAACTGTCGTCGCCAGCACCCCCATAAACCGCATCATTATCGTCACCACCGCGCACGGTATCATTGCCGTCGCCACCCTCCATGATGTCTACGCCGCCCGCCCCTTCCATCAGGTCGTTACCGTCAAAGCCAAACATATCATCATCACCATTGGTGCCATCCAGCACGTCGTCGCCATCTGTACCCAGGACCTGGTTCACGGCATCATCATCATCATCCCCGCCGCCAATGCCCGCACCAATCAGCAACATCACCAAAACGCCCATTAAACCAATCATTGTATTCCCCACCATTAATATTATCGCACCAGTACGATTCTTCTGTTATTGCAAGCCTATAGAATTCGGTCAGAAACCCAACAAATAGTAACACAATTGAATTATTTTGCCTTAAATCCAATCAACAATATAGTGCTTTATCAGCCATTATCCCGAAAGGTGAAACAGTAATCACATGACAGAGGCCAAAGATCAAAACACCGCCGACCTGCATAGCGATTTACGTGCACTTCAGATTGAACTGCACCGTCTGAACACACATCGTTTTGTGCGCATCCACAATTCGATGTGGCGGCTGATCACATTCCAGTTCATCCGCGGCCTTGCCTTTGGCCTTGGCTCGGTTATTGGCGCGACCATCCTTGTCTATTTGTTGGTCTCACTTCTTTCAAATATCGATTTTATCCCGATAATCGGCGAATGGGCCAAGGAAATTGTTGATATGATCACCCAAAACGGAACCGGCCAGTAAAACCGCTTTCCTTTCACCCAAAATCACCCTATACGCGCGCATCCGTCTGATTCAGATGGGCAAACCCTCCAAGGGCCTTGCTGGACGACATCCCGGCCTGCGCCATTCACTTTAATCCTACAAAGGAGACCCCGATGTCGATTACCAAAGAAGAAAAAACCCGCCTGATGACGGAATTTGCAACATGCGAAGGTGACACTGGTTCACCCGAAGTTCAGGTTGCCGTTTTGTCGTCGCGGATCAAAACATTGACCGAGCATTTCAAAACCCACAAAAAGGATAACCATTCCCGCCGTGGTCTTTTGCGTCTGGTGGCAACACGCCGCAAATTGCTCGATTATGCCCGCAGCAAAGACGAAGCGCGTTATCAGGATCTGATCAAACGC
>JAFLKA010000423.1 GCA_022712735.1 Marinosulfonomonas sp.
GGGATCGTCAGCGACTTGGATATTTTCCATGCCAGCCGGTTCTCGTTCAGATCGGGAAACTGGCGCCGCAGCTGTTTCAGTTCCAAAAGCCGCGCTTTGGGCAGGTCGGCGCAGATGGCGATGACCTCGTCAATCCCCAGCCCGAAATGTGTCCGCAGGGCTTTGCGGATATACAGCTCGCGTTGGCCTTGTTTTTGCAAGCGCTGGCCATAGGCATGTCTGCCTTCATCGGTTTGCGGTGTGTCTGTCAGATAGTCGCTCATTGTGCGGCCCCTACAATTGGCAACAGGAAATCCCTGAGATTGGTGGCATAGAAAAACAGCAGCAGACAGCCGAATGCGGTCAGTGCAGGCGGCAGCCAGACCAACACGGGGGACTCGGCAATTTTAGTGGGTTCCGCGGTGGTTTCAGCAGGCCAAAAGAACCCGCGCCCGACGATGGATAACAGGTAGGCCACATTCAGCAAGGAACTGAGCATCAGCACCGCGATCATCACTTGTTGGCCCGCATCCGCAGCCCCTACGATCAGCAGCCATTTGCTCCATGATCCGCCAAGGGGCGGCAGCCCGATGATCGACAAAGCCCCGATCAGGAACGCGCCATAGGTGATCGGCATGATCCGCCCCAGCCCGTTCATCTGGCTGATGTTGATCTTGTGCGTCGCCACGTAAATTGACCCTGCACACATGAACAAAGTGATCTTGCCCATCGCGTGCATGGCGATATGCATGCCACCGCCAAGTGCGCCCATCGAGGTGGCCAATGCCATGCCCAGCGTAATGTAGCTAAGCTGGCTGATGGTGGAATAGGCCAGCCGGGCTTTCAGGTTGTCCTTGGTCATTGCCACGATGGAGGCAGCGATAATGGTGTAGGCCGCCAGCCACATCAGCCATTCCGACGCGCCGGTTTCGGCCAGAAAATCAATGCCGAAAATATAGATACCGACCTTTAGCATGGTGAACACACCTGCCTTGACCACGGCCACCGCGTGCAACAGCGCACTCACGGGCGTGGGCGCAACCATGGCGGCGGGCAGCCAGCGGTGGAACGGCATGATTGCCGCCTTGCCGCTGCCGAACGCATAGAGGCCAAGCAGCACCGCCACCATCGGCCCCGCAATGTGGCCGCGCATGATGCCGCCTTGGGTGAAATCCAGCGTGCCGGTGATGGTGTAGGTCCAGATCACCGCAACCAGTAGCAGGCCAATCGAGGTGCCCATCAGGATGCCCAGATAAGTGCGCGCGCCGCTGATCGCTTCGGGCGTGCCTTTGTGGGCGACCAACGGGTAGGTCGACAGAGTCAGTATTTCGTAAAACAGGAACAGGGTGAACATGTTGGCCGAGAATGCCAGCCCCATCACGGCGGCAATCGCCAGCGAGAAACTGGCGAAGAACCGTGTGTGGTTGTCCTCGTTATTACCGCGCATATAGCCGACGCCGTAGATGTGGGTCAGGATCCATAGACCCGAGGCGATGATGGCGAACATCAAGCCCAAAGGCTCGACATTGAACGCGATATCAAGGCCCGGGAACACCTCAAGCAACACCAGCGCATCGGTGGTGCCGTTGCCGACATTGGTCAGGATCACCAGCACGGTCAGGAATGTGGCAACGGCCGCCGTCAGCGTCATGCCATCACGTAAATCGGCGTGATTGCGCAGCAACAGGTTGCCAGCAGATGCGGCGGTAGGGATCAGCATAGTTAGCAGAATAGCTGTGTTGGTTTCCACTTAATGCCCCCCCATGGTAAAGCCGTTCAACAACCCGTCAGCAGCGGCGCGCGCGGCAGTCATGGTCAGGTCAGTATCCAGCCCGAACCAGATCGTCGAGAGCGCCATGATCCACATCGGGACCAGCATTGACAGCGGGGCTTCGCGTGGTGTGGGGTCAGCGGGCTGCTTCATATAAAGCACCTCGATCACTCGCCACACGTAAATGATAGCCAACAGGCTAGAGGCGACAACAGCCAGCGCAATCGGCCACCAGCCCTGCTCAATCGCCGCCTGCACCAATACCCATTTGCTGATAAATCCGGCCGTGCCGGGAATGCCGATCAACGACAGGCCGGCAATCACGATGGCAAAGCTGGTCCATGGCATCACCTTGCCCATGCCTTCAATCCGCGCATAGAACGAGGAGCCGGACCGCAGCACCAACGCGCCGACGCCCATGAACAGGGCGGCCTTGGTAATCCCGTGGTTGAACAGATGCACGATGGCGCCGGACAGACCGGTGTTGGACAACAGGCTGATGCCCAGCAGGATATAGCCGATTTGCGCAATGCTGGAATAGGCCAGCATGCGTTTCAGATCGGACTGGAACACAGCGATCAAAGAGGCCGCGAACATTGCCACCAGCGCCAGTGGCATCATCAACCACTTCACCGCGTTCATTTCAAACAGGAATTCGGGCTGGAACACCGAAAACATGAAGCGCAGCAAAACATAGATCGCCACCTTTGTGGCGGTGGCGGCCAGAAAGACGGTTACGGCAGACGGGGCGTAAGTATAGGCGTTGGGCAGCCATAGGTGCAGCGGGTAAATCGCCACCTTAAGGCCCATGCCCACCACGATAAAGGCAAACGCGGTCAGGATGGTCCGGTCGGCCCCGTGCATGGAAATATAAGCGGCGATATCGGCCATATTCAGCGTGCCGGTGCCCGCATATAAAAACCCGATGCCGATGACGAAAAACGTCGCACCAATCGTGCCCATGATCAGGTAGTCATAGGCGGCGGTCAGGGCGCGTTTGTCTTGTTTCGCGCCCATCGCCACCAGCACGTATGTCGATAGCGAGGAAATCTCCAAGAACACAAACACGTTGAACGCGTCCCCCGTGGCGACCACGCCCAACAGGCCGGTGAAACACAACAGATAAGCGGTGTAGAACAGGGTGTGATGACGCTCTGATATCTCGGCTTTGATGCTTTGCACTGTGTAGGGCATCACGATGGTGCCAATCGCCGACACCAGCAGCAATACGAACGCATTGGCGGCATCAATGCGGTATTCAATGCCCATCGGCGGGGCCCAGCCGCCGATGTGATAGGAAATCACCCCGCCATCCAACACCTGCAACAACAGCTTTACCGAAATCAGGAACGAGGCAAGGCTGGCAAGAAACGCAATTGGCCACGCAAGGCGGCGCGACCCGATCAGAACCGTAAAAGGCGCTGCAAGGAAGGGCACCAGAACCACCAGAACGGGCAGGTGGTCCACAAAAGTGCGGGCAACATGGACGTGTTCAGTTGCCATCAGGCACGGCCCCCCATGGCATCGCCCAGTTCCTTGTTCTCGAGACGCACAAGCTCGGTTTCGATCTCTAGAATTTCGTCTTCCTCGATGGTGTCAAATTCCTCGCGGATACGCACAATCAGTGCCAGACCCAGCGACGTGGTGGCAATACCAACAACAATAGCGGTCAGGATCAACACATGTGGCAGCGGGTTGGAATAGACCACATTCGGGTCGATTTGCATATCAATGGGAAAGATCGGGGCGGTGCCGCCCGTAACCTTGCCAAGCGAGATGTAGAACATGAAAACGGCGGTTTGAAACAGGTTCAACCCGACGATTTTTTTGATCAGATTGCCCTTGGCCACAACGATATACAGACCCGTCATCATCAGAACGGTGAACAGCCAGTAATTCAGGTGGCCAAGGATGAAATCAACGTCAAACATCACCACTCCTCGTCACTGATGGCTGGGCGGCGCATGGCAAAGGCGTAGTAAATCGCCACCATCACACCGGTCACGGTGACGCCGACGCCGAATTCAACGGCAAAGATGCCCCAGTGTTGGCCGTGCGATGGATGGTCTGGCGTGAATGCGCCGTAATCCAGAAAATCATAGCCCAGAAACAGCGACAAAACACCGGTGCCCGCATAGATCAGCACGCCCAGTGCCATCAGCTTATGAACCAGCCATGCTGGGAACACCGCTTGCACCTTTTCCAAGCCGAAAACGATACCATACAAAATGAATGCCACAGCCATGATTACACCAGCCTGAAATCCGCCACCGGGCGAAAAATCACCGTGGAACTGGACGTAAAGCGCAAACAGGATGATCGAGTCGACCAGCAGTTTGGTGACAACCCGCAGGATAAGGTGGTGACGCATTAGCGAGCCTCCTCCCTGTCTTCTTCATCAGGTCTGCGGCGGCGGCGGCGCAGGCCGGAAATCAGCATCAAGACGCCAACGCCAGCGGTGAAAACCACAGCCACTTCGCCCATTGTGTCGAAACCACGATAGCTGGCCAAAATGACGGTCACCACATTGGGTATGCCAATTTCCTCAGGGCTGCGTTCCAGATATTGCGCCGCCACGCCAACCTGTGCGGGCGCATTCGCGTCGCCAAAATTCGGCATATCCAGCGTGCCATAGATAATCGCGGCCCCGGTTATGGTGACAACAATCAGCGGGATCAGGGGGGTATGGGTTGACGGTTTTTCGATCCGCGATGTCAGGGTCAGGGTGGACAACATCAGAACAGTTGAAATTCCGGCCCCCACAGCGGCCTCGGTAAAGGCCACGTCAACGGCATCCAGTGTGACCAGCAACAGGGCCGACAACAGACTGAACACCCCCGCCAACATGACCACCCCGAACAGGCGCTGCATGTGTGTGATAGCAAATGCGGTGGCGACCAGCATGACAACCAGGGTCAGGTCGATGAATATCTCAACCATTGTCGCCCCCCTCAGCACCCAGCGGCTCGGGCTCGGCGCCAACCAGCCCTTTGCCCTCGGGTGGGCGCAGGCCTGTTACGAGTGCAGCATTGGCAATGGCGTGGGTTGATGTGGGTCCAGTGATAAACAGGAATGCTCCGATGATTAGCAACTTGACCGTGACCAGCGTTGGCCCGGCCTGCAAACACATGCCGATCACCAGCAGGATCATCCCAGCGGAGTCGGTGATTGAAATAGCGTGCAGTCGCGACCAGAAATCGGGGAACCGCAGTGCCCCGATAGCGCCGATCAGGGCAAAACCCGAACCGGACAGAATGAATACCCAGCTTAGGATCTCGACGGCGAGCTCAAGCGCACTCATTGCCCGATCTCCTGGTCAGTGGGCATCTGGTGGACATCGCCAATGGCACGATAGCGGAAGTATTTCAGGATCGCGATGGTGCCGACGAAATTGATCAGCGCGTAAAGCAGCGAAATATCCAGAAAATCGGGCCGCCCTGTCAGGAACCCCAGCACCCCGATAAACAACACTGTGTGGGTGCCGAACGAATTGACCGCCAGCACACG